>CAMWTF010000360.1 GCA_947177105.1 uncultured Lachnospiraceae bacterium
GACAGAGGACGGTCAGACCAAAAAGATTGTTTTTTCGGGAGATATCGGCAATAAGAACCAGCCTCTGCTGCATAGTCCGATTCCTACGAAGGAAGCCGACTACGTGGTAATGGAATCCACCTATGGCGACAGGCTGCATTCCGCCGAGCCTCCCGATTATGTGAAGGAATTGACGGCTATCCTGAAAGAGACATTTGACAGGGGCGGCAATGTGGTCATTCCCTCCTTTGCGGTGGGGCGTACCCAGGAACTGCTTTATTTCCTGCGGCAAGTCAAGGTGGGCCGCCTGGTGAAGGGACATGAGGATTTTCCTGTATATGTAGACAGTCCCCTGGCGGTGGAGGCCACCAATATTTTCCAGGAGAACCGTCTGGAGTGCTTCGCCGGGGAGGCGCTGGAATATGTGAAGGAGGGCATTAATCCTCTGTCCTTTGCGGGACTGCGCCTGTCCATCACCAGCGACGAATCCATAGCCATCAATTTTAACACCACGCCCAAGGTGATCATCTCCGCCTCCGGCATGTGTGAGGCAGGACGTATCCGCCATCATTTAAAACATAATCTGTGGCGTCCGGAGTCCACGATCCTCTTTGTGGGTTATCAGGCCGTAGGTACCCTGGGTCGTGCCATCGTGGAGGGGGCCAAGGAGGTTAAGCTCTTCGGCGAGCCCATCGAGGTGAGGGCATCCATCAAAAAACTGGTGGGCATGAGCGGCCATGCGGACAAGGCCGGGCTGTTGGAATGGGTGAATGCCTTTGAGGAAAAACCCAAAAAGGTTTTTGTGGTACACGGCGAAGACAGCGTGTGCATGAACTTTGTGGAATGTTTAAAGATCGAGCACGGGCAGAGGGCTTATGCGCCCTACAGCGGATCGGAGTTTGATCTGATTGCCAATAAATTTACTTACGAGGCGGAGCCCATACCCGTCAAGAAGAAGACTGTGGTGGCCACCGGCGTATTTGCCCGTCTGGTAGCCGCAGGCCAGCGCCTGGTGGCAATGATTGCCAAATGCGACGGCTGGGCCAACAAGGATCAGGCCAAGTTAGCGGATCAGATCAACTCGCTGTGTGACAAGTGGGAGAGGAATATTTGAGCGGCCCGTGGCAGTGAACGGGTGACGAGGTAACAAGGAGAAAGAGGGACAATGAGCGTAGCGGACAATCTATTTATCAATATGTGTCGGGATATTCTGGAGAACGGCACCAGCACCGAGGGGGAGAAGGTGCGCCCCCACTGGGAGGACGGCGCTTCGGCATATACCATCAAGAAGTTTGGCGTGGTAAACCGGTACGATCTGTCCAAGGAGTTTCCCATCATGACCCTGCGGCGCACTGCCCTGAAGAACGCCACGGACGAGATGCTGTGGATTTGGCAGCAAAAGTCCAACAATATTCATGATCTGCACAGCCACATCTGGGACGAGTGGGCAGACGAAGAAGGGTCCATCGGCAAGGCATACGGCTATCAGATGGGGGTGAAGCACCAGTATAAGGAGGGGATGATGGATCAGGTGGATCGTGTGATCTACGACCTGAAGAACAATCCCTTCAGCCGCCGTATCATGACCAATATCTATGTGCATCAGGATCTTCATGAGATGCGGCTGTATCCCTGTGCCTACAGTATGACTTTCAATGTGACCCAGAAGCCGGGACAGGAGAAGCTTATATTAAATGCCATACTGAACCAGCGCTCCCAGGACGTGCTGATGGCCAACAACTGGAACGTGGTGCAGTATGCCGTGCTGATGCATATGCTGGCCCAGGTCTGCGGTATGCAGGTGGGAGAGTTGGTGCATGTGATTGCGGATGCCCATATCTATGATCGGCATGTGCCGCTTGTCAGGGAGTTGATCGCCAGAGAGCCCCATGAGGCTCCGACTTTCTGGCTCAATCCTGATATCCATGATTTTTACCGGTTCACCAAGGAGGACGTGAGGGTGGATGGTTATGTGACCGGCGAGCAGATCAGAGATATTCCCATTGCTATTTAAGGATAAAAAGGAGTATGAATATATGAATATCATTGTGGCTGTAGACCAAAACTGGGCCATCGGCAACAAAGGGGATCTGCTGGTGCGCATCCCCAACGATCACAAGCATTTCCGGGAGGAGACCACAGGCAGGGTGGTGGTGCTGGGCCGCAAGACCCTGGAGACCTTTCCCCAGGGAATGCCCCTGAAGAACCGCACGAACATTATTCTCACCCATGATCCCAAGTACCAGGTCAAGGATGCCCTCATTGCGCATTCCGTGGAGGAACTGATGGAGCGGCTGCGGGAGTACGACGACCAGGATATCTATATCATCGGCGGGGACAGTGTGTACCGTCAGCTGCTGCCCTACTGCAATGTGGCCCATGTGACCAAGATCGACCATGCTTATGAGGCGGATGCCTTTTTCCCCAATCTGGATCAGGATCCGGATTGGGAGATCACGGCGGACAGCGACGAGCAGACCTATTTTGACATTGCCTATCAGTTTCTGAGGTACGAACGCAAGAACCGATAAAGTTGGGGAAGATATTTTTTGCAGGAGAAAAATATCTTCCCCATTTTATAAGTTTATAAGAGTTATTATGCAGGAAAAGGAAACAGAAAGCAATTCCGTCTCTCAAGATTAAGAGACACCTATTTTTATGGCAAGAAAGAGAGAGCATATGAAAAAATATTATCAATATTTATGGAAAGAAATTGTAATGCGTTTGTGCTTTCATATTCTATATATGTGTGCAATTGCTGCGTTGCCATATATTATAAAAAATATGGTTGATTGTAAATTCGTAAATGGTATTTATGATGTTATAAAATGGATTATTATATTTGCCGCATTTGTTTTAATGGGAATGGGAGCACAATATGTTACGCAGCGCAGTGCATGGAAACTGGACAAGAAGTTTTATGAGAGGATTCGACAAGAGTATTTTCTGGCAATTATAAAGAAAAAACCGGAAGAATTTGGTAAAAAAAAGATTGGTGAGTATTTATCACAAATAAATAATGATATTGCTGGCTGTGAAGAATATATAGAATATGTAATGGAAGTCTGTGAATCGGTTATTGGACTAATAGTATATGC
>CAMWTF010000361.1 GCA_947177105.1 uncultured Lachnospiraceae bacterium
TGGCAAGAATAGCTATAATCAATATTACCACAAAAAGACGCCTGCTTACGCAAGCCTCCTTCCTGTTCATTTCATGTTATATAATGTTACAGCTTTTTCTTTCCCTTATTTCTGCCCTTATGAGGGTTCGTAATATGAGGGAAAAGGATAGTGAACTTCTCCCCATATCTAAAATGCCGGGAAAGCCCGAAAATACGGGCTTTCCCGGCATATAAGAACTTCTAAAGAGATAATCTAAATTCACCAATAAATTTGAGTATACGACTGATTATTTTACAGTTACAGAGGTGATGTGAGGGTTCACGCCGTTGTACCAGTACAGGAAACCTTCCATATCCACGGTCTGACCGATCTCCAGAGCCTTCACGGCCTGGTATACTTCCGTGTCAGTGCCGCACAGATAGGACTCTACTGTGAAAGTGTATGTATTGCCGTTTAAGGATACATTAAAGTACAGATCGCTGCCCTCTTCGCCGGAGCCGTCCCAATTGTACATGAACGCGGAGCCGTTGCCCGCGTCTTCCACGGTCATACCCTTAAAGCTTACGAACGCATTCTGGTGCTTGATCAGGTCGTCCGTGCCCAGCAGGGAGGTTACATCCATGGCAGAAGCCACATAATTGCCTTCCATGATCTCAAAGGTTCCCTCAATGATCTCCACTTCGCCGGACCACTCAGCCTTGTAACCGGTAACTTTAATCTTGGTGCCGGGGGTCAGCTTGTCATAGTCCTCCTTGGAGCATTCCATATCGTACAGGAAGTAAGCGCCGTCCTTGTCCTGCGCGTAAACGGTGGCAGTGTCCTTGTTTTCCCTGTTTGAGTTACTTTGGTACCAGGACTGCTTCGCCTGTACATAAGCTTCAATGACCACCTGGGTATTAAGTTCGGCGGCTTCGTACTCGGCATAGGTCATCACGCCCTCGGACTTCTCATCCTGCACAGGAGCAGCCGGTTCTTCGCTGCCGCCGTTGCCGCAGCCGGTAAGTGCCAGCGCTAAAGTAAGCGCCAGAGTTGCAATAAAACATTTTTTCATAAGTCTCTCCTCTTTTCTGATATCTCTGATATCTTATAAGGTTTTTGGTAACCAATGCTATTATACCTCAAAACACTGATAAATCAATGGTGATTCTGCCTTTTTTTACGGTTTTTCACTGCTTCTCGTACTACATATGCACCAATCAGCGCCCAGGTGATACCCAGTCCGGCCAGCAGGGCCGCCGCCATAGGGGGGAGCGCACCCAGGTCTCTTTTATCAGATGAGGTTTGCATGGTGTTTTGCAGGCGGTACCGGGAGGTTACGTCCCCATAGAGCTTGTCCATGTAGGCATCGTCGATGGTCTCCTTGCGGTTGACCGACTTGGTCACATTCTCGATCATCTGGCCCGCCGCATCCCGCAGGGAGGTGGAGCCGTTGAACACCGGTGTCACAAAGGTATCCCCCACATGGGTTAGCAGCAGCCGGGAGGCTTTGATCTTTATGTCATAATAGGTGTCATTATTCTGGCCGCTGCGGCTCAGATAATCCTGGTATTCGCCGCTTTCCTGGGCCTTGGAGGTGACGGGCACATAGCCCTCCGTCTCTGCGTAGGCTATCTGTACGTCATTGGTGAGCAGATACTGGGCAAAGAGCCAGGATGCCAGTACCTCCTGCGCGTCCGGTTTGTTGAAGACGCAGACGGAAGGCCC
This sequence comes from uncultured Lachnospiraceae bacterium, assembly GCA_947177105.1. Taxonomy (GTDB): domain Bacteria; phylum Bacillota; class Clostridia; order Lachnospirales; family Lachnospiraceae; genus Acetatifactor. Next base: position 1,687 of record CAMWTF010000361.1, read on the forward strand.
CTGAGAAATCATCTGGGGATTGTCAGGATCGAACTGGGGAATGGGATACACCTCCGTCTCAAACTCCACCAGCGCCTCCTCGCTGATATCCGACAGGGGGGCATGGGTGCCCATCCAGGTAGCTCCGGCGGTGGAGTCAATGGCAAAAACGCACTGACCCGCATTCAAAAAATTGGCCGGATAGCTGGAGATTTTGAAGGTGGAGAAAGCTCCGGTTTTGGCGTGGTCCGCCACGGTGTACAGCAGTTCCCTGGTGGTGTCGTTAAAAATCAGGATCTCCCCCTGGGCAGTGGAATAGCCCGCCCCTTTTTGTTTCAGCATCTGGATCATCATATTATCCGTGGATTTGTAGATAAAGGGGATCATGACCTTCTGCCCGTTGACCAGATAAGTTCCGTCGCCGTCTCTGGCGGTGGCGGCCTCAGACACTTCCCAGACAAAATCCCAGGTCAGCGTCTCCGGCAGAGTAAAGCCCAGGGCTTCCACATAGGTCTTGTTCACATAACAGGCTTCCGTGGAGCGCATGTAGGGAATGGCATAGTAATGCTCGTTGAAGGCACACTCGTCCAGAAACTGGGGAATGATCTCCGCCTGGCTGGGACCGTCAAAGCGAAGCTCGCTGCCACCCAGCCCGTAGCGCGGATCCGCAAAAAGCTCCTCCAGGGGCACCACAATGTTGACGCCGGTCAGATAGGTGGCGATATGATCCGGATAGGTGATGCACACATTGGGGGTTGTGCCTGTGGAGATATTGGTAATCACGTCGTTGTAGATCTTGCCGTAATCCGTGTACAGCCGCAGGTTCACTGTGATATTGGGGTACAGCTCCTGGAAGTCGGCGATGGCTTTTTTATAGATATCGGTCTGGGTCTTGTTGGTGTCATTCTTGGCCCAGAAGGTGATCTCATAGTCCTGGGAGGTGTCAAAGCTCTCCGGGATCCGGAAAGCCTCCATCCCCTTGGAGCCGTGGCAGCCGCTGAGGGTAAGCAGCATGGCCAGCACAGTGAGCAGCGGCCGCAGCCTTGTATGCGATTTTTTGTAATTATTTTTCATAATGTCCTCTCCCCTGTATGTTGCGCTGATATAGTTTCTTATATTGCGGTTCCAAAGCTGCCTCTTGGTGGGCACAGGCCGAAAATTATCCCTTGGTGCCTCCCCGCGCCACGCCGGCCATGATCTTTTTGCGGAAGATCAAAAACAGCAGGATCAGCGGCACGGAGATCACCACCACGGCGGCCATCATGGCGGGAATATTCTCCCGTCCAAAGCCGTTTTCCCGGATTTCCTGTATGCCGTTTGAAACCAGGTAGTAGTCGGGATTGTCGGTGATCAGCCGGGGCCATACATAGGAGTTCCAGCACTCGATGATCTTCAGGATGATGA
>CAMWTF010000362.1 GCA_947177105.1 uncultured Lachnospiraceae bacterium
GTACCAGGCCGCCCGCGCCCCAGGTCAGAAAAAACCAGGAGCCAAAGCTCACGAAAAGAAAGATAAAGAGACAGTATAACAGGCACAGAAGCCCCAGTCCCAGCAAAATCCCACCCATCCATATACTGGCCGGGCGCCTTTTGCCCCGCCGGTACATATAGATGACCCTCTTCGTCTTATTATAAGGAACCAGTTCGTCCCGTCTCCTCTTGTGCATAATGCCCTCCTCAGAATTTTCTATATTCTACTATAGCAGAAAAACCAAATCGCCTCAACCACCGAAATGCAACATTATTCTTAAATTTTTCTTAGAAAAAAGTCTTTCGGTTTTTTGCGATAGGTACTTGTTTATATTGTCCAGAAATGCTAATATATAACAAAGTGTGATATGCAAATTACACTAAAAAAGTATCAAAGAAGGAGAATCCGTATGGCAAAAGAAATGATTGCAATGATTCTGGCTGGCGGACAGGGCTCCAGGCTGTATGCCCTGACACAGAAGCTGGCTAAACCTGCAGTTCCTTTTGGCGGAAAGTATCGAATTATCGACTTCCCCTTATCTAACTGCGTTAACTCAGGGATTGACACCGTTGGTATCCTGACCCAGTACCAGCCTCTGGTACTGAATGAATATATCGGTAATGGACAGCCTTGGGATCTGGACCGCCTCTACGGCGGCGTACATGTACTCCCCCCCTATCAGCAGGCACAGGGATCCGCCTGGTACAAGGGAACAGCCAACGCCATCTACCAGAACCTGTCCTTTATCAAGCGCTATGACCCGGATTATGTGATCATCCTCTCCGGCGACCAGATCTGCAAGCAGGACTACAATGATTTCCTGCAGTTCCACAAGGAAAAAGGCGCCGAATTTTCCGTGGCAGTCATGGAAGTGCCCTGGGATGAGGCTTCCCGCTTCGGCCTGATGGTTGCCGACGAGAACGACAAGATCACGGAGTTCCAGGAGAAACCCAAGAATCCCAAGTCCAACCTGGCCTCCATGGGTATCTACATATTCAACAGGGACGTGCTGGAGAAATATCTGATTGAGGATGAAGCTGACCCCAATTCCTCCAACGACTTCGGCAACAACATCATTCCCAACCTGCTGCGGGATGGCCGTCAGATGTACGCCTACCACTTCAACGGCTACTGGAAAGATGTGGGAACCATCTCCTCCCTGTGGGAAGCCAACATGGAGATCATGGATCCCGAGACATCCGGCATCAACCTCTTTGATGAGAGTTGGAAGATTTACAGCCGCAACAGCGGCATGACCGGCCACAAGGTGGGAGCAAACGCCGTAGTGGAAAATTCCATGATTACCGACGGCTGCCGCATCAACGGCCATGTAAAACACTCCATACTTTTTGCGGGCGTCAAAGTGGAAGCCGGCGCCACCGTGGAGGACGCCGTGGTGATGGGCGGCAGCGTGATCCATGCCGGCGCCACCGTAAAACACTGTATTGTTGCGGAGAACGCTGAGATTGGCGTCAATGCCGTGGTTGGCGCCATGCCGGAAAACGGCGAGAACGGCGTAGCCACTGTAGGCCCCGGCGTACATATCGGCGCAAGAGCCCTGGTCGGCCCCAAAGCCATGGTAGAAAATGATGTAAAGGATGGTGAATCACAATGGTAAATACGAATCTGGATGCCCTGGGCATTATTTTTCCCAACAGCTATGACAACCAGGTTCCCGAGCTGGTAAGCGAGCGTCTGATGGCTTCCATTCCTTTTGCGAGCCGTTACCGCATGATCGACTTCCTGCTATCCAGCATGGTGAACTGCGGCATTGACAACATTTCCGTGATCGTGCGCAAGAACTACCGTTCCTTAATGCGCCACTTGGGCTCTGGCCGTGAGTGGGATCTGACCCGCAAAAACGGCGGCCTGAACATCGTGCCTCCCTTCGCCGAGAAGACTGTCAAAGTATACAACGGACGGGTGGAGGCCCTGGCCAGCATTCTGGAATTTCTGAAAGTGCAGCGGGAAAAATATGTGGTAATCTCCGATGCCAACATCGTGGCCAATTTCGACTTCAATGCCATGATCGACGCCCATGTGGCCAGCGGCGCGGACGTGACCATCGCATATAAGAGAGAAGAAATTCCCTATGGATTCATGAATTTGCAGCCCACTTTGACCACTGATCTATATTATACTCTGGAATTGGATGCGGAAAACCACCGCGTGACCCAGATCAAGACCAACCCCAAGGAGCATGGGCCGCAGAACTTCTCCATGAACATCTATCTGATTGACAGAGAACTGCTGATTGAACATATCTCCAACGCTTATGCTCACGGCTTCAGTTATTTTGAGCGTGATATTTTGGCTCCTCAGCTGAAAGAATTAAATGTATGCGGCTACGAGTACACCGGCTACACTGCGCGGATCAGCGACAAGAACAGCTATTTCAATGAGAATATGCGTCTGCTGCAGGATGAGAATCTGAGCGCCCTCTTTGACCGCTCTCCCATCTACACCAGGGTTCGCGACGACAACCCCACCCGTTACATCGGCAGGTCCAGGGTGAAGAACTCCATGGTGGCTGACGGCTGCGTCATTGAAGGCGAGATCGAGAACTGTGTGCTTTTCAGAGGTGTCAAGGTAGGACGCGGCTCTGTGGTAAAGAACTGTATCCTGATGCAGGACACCACCATCATGAACAACGTGGAGATGGAGTATGTCATCACAGACAAGGAAGTGACAATCTCCACCGGCAAGGAGTTGAAGGGCAACGATACATTCCCTGTATTCATTCCGGCCTATAAGGAGATTTAACAGGAAAAAGATTCTAGCAAATGACCGGGCATAACCTGTTTGCCCGGTCATATTTCTACTCCCTTTTCGGAATTGTGTACCCACTAAAAACGAGGAAATAAATATGCATATTTTGTGTTTTACATTATTAGGAGGTTTATTATATGTTCGAAGAAATATCATTCCCTGAACATGAATATGAGTCAATTCAAAATTATTTAAATAAACTAGGGTATTGTTATACCACGAGGGTATATAAAGAAATCGGGAAATATAAAGTCGGGG
>CAMWTF010000363.1 GCA_947177105.1 uncultured Lachnospiraceae bacterium
GTCCCCAAGGGGGCCGGGTCATGCCCCATCAGCAGGTACAGCATGGTGGTATTACCGGCGATGACCAGCTTCTCCGGACGCCCTCCCTGCTGCCGGAAACAGGCGATTCCCTCCGACAGCGCCTGCCGCGCCAGCTGCTGCATCTGCCGTCGCATCATAGGATTCTCCGCCGCCTGAATACGGGAGATCACATCCGCCCCAAATATCCTCTGGGGATTGGCACACACATATTCCCCCTGCTTTTTTCCCCGGCCATCATACCACTCCATGGCAATGGTGGTGGTGCCCAGATCGGCAATCGCCAGTTCCCTTCCCGGATACTGCCCGGCCACCTCCTGGGACCTGACACTCTCCTGCTGCAGATCCATCCGCTCCGGCAGCCGAAAAGAAGAGGTAACTACCTTCATTTCATTTTCCAGGCTGTCGCCGGGCGCGCACCTGCCGCAGCCGGTGCAGACCTGGCACTTGTTTCCCCGATATGCCATGTGGCTTTCCCCCTTCCTATCCTTCCTCCGCCAACTGTTTCCAGCGGTTCAGCAGTTCCATTCCCTGAGCCCCCAACGCCTCGTCCAGAACGGCTTGCCCCGGCAGCTTCCACTTCTCCCCATCCAGCGGTACATCCTCCAGCAGTGCAGCAGGCATTTCGGATACCAAGGGCAGGTTCAAATCCATTCCCCGGCGGCGAGCCAGTTTCCACAGAGCCAGATTGTAGGAGGACAGTGTAGTTGTGGAAAATTCATACTGGGCGCGGATGGATCGGATTCCTCCAATAATCTTCTTTTCCAAACCTTTCTTGTCCCGATCCAGAAGCAGATGGAAGGTCTCACAGTCCTCCTCCCAATCGTCCCAGGGATACAGGTGCGGCCACAGACGCTGCTTGTCGGTGGGCGGACACTTGCTTTGCGTTTCTTTCTCTATGAGAAGGCGGGCCTGCTCGTCATCCCCCTGTATCAGTGCCAGCCAAACCCTGGTGGCAGGGATTGTCCGCCAGGGAGCCAGCTCTCCCCGCAGCTTCAGGGGTTTGTGCCAGCGCTTCAGCAAGAGTGCCGCCAGATCCCAATCCCCGGCACAGATGGCTTTGAAAGCAGGACCAATCAAATACTTATGCATGGAGTTTTCATAGGCCAGATACCCCGAACAGGGCCAGCCCCGCTCCAGGAGAGAGTAACAAGCCTCCTGTGCCCGGGCAGCCAGCCAGAACATGGCTCTTACCAACTCCGGATCCTCCGTGCAGGCCCAGCAGGATTGCGCCCCCAGTTCTATGTGCAGGGCGAGATAATTATATATTTCAGCAAGGCTTTCCGGCATAGGCCAGCGCCGGGTGACATGTTGAATCAGCGGATCCAGGATGCTGCAGTTGTTGGGCATCTTGTCTGACCATTCCAGCCATGAATTGTACAGCGCAAGCTGTTGCTTCTCCCGATCCCAAGCATTTTGGCCCTGCTCGTCCCGCTGCTTCGCCGCCTGTACGTACTCCTCATAGCGCAGATGTGCGTAACGCAGCGCCGGCAGTTTTTTTGCTTTGCGCTTCAGCGGCGGATAGTCGGGATAGTCAAAAAACCAGCTTTCCCCCAAAAGACTCCCCTGGTCCTCCCCCCGGCACTGTTCCAAAAACGCGTTCTTGTCCTTGTTGGGAACCTGGCACAGCCGCTGGCAAAGCTCCCTCTGGAATGCAATCTCCGCCGCAGCCAGAGGATGCTCCGGGGTACATTCCTCCCCGCAGGCATCCAGAAAAAAGCACAGGCAGCGGAGATTCTTCTCCGCCAGTTCTCCGGCGGCTTTATTATCCTTCTTACGAAATATGTAGATGAGTGACAGGCTGTGCTCCACCGTACAGGACGCCACCCAATCCCAGGGTTCCTCCTTGGGCGCAACCGGATTCTCCTCCAGCATGAGCAAATACTTATCATCCAGCCGCATTCCACTGGGCACACCTTTCCAGAGCCGATCCAGCACCTGGCGGACCTCTTTGGACGCGCCCCAGGCCCGCCCCACAGACAACCTCTCATAGACCGGCCATTGCCGCTCCAGCAACAGGACACCAAACAGAGCGGTTTTCCAAAAAGCCTGCCGCTTCATCTGTCTGGACAATTCGATAAAATGCTCCCGAAACAAATCCGGATTCCAACTCATATCACGTACCCCCTCCATACCATATGTTCCGCTCAACTCAGGACGGTTACTTTGCAGGTTCTCTTATAGCAGGCAATACCGTATCTGACAATATTTTTCATTCCGTCCCGCAAAAGGCGCTCCGCATATCCTTTTTCCTCAATCTGCTCCAGAGCTTTTTTGCATCCGCTCTCCAAATCTCCGTCATCCGGGTTTCGTGAGTATAGCTTTCTTGCCAAGGAAACTATCAGAAACATCGTTGTATGCTTATATACTACTATGTAAAACCGGCTTTATCAAGTGTTTCCTGCAAAAAGCAAAAGCAGTTCAGGCTCAAAATGCAACCTCAACATCGACGGTGTTATCGTTGCCGACAATATCCATCGGCACACGGTCAAGCCAATCCTCCCCCCATTTTTCTCGCGTTTCCTGCACGATTCTGTTGCCGGTTTCTGTCAGCACCCTAAACCGCCTGTCTGCGCTGGCGGACATCGACGGCGCCTTCCCGGAATAGTAACCTGCGCTTGAGCTTGGAGTTTTATGATATTTTCGAGCAAGATCAGATATTTCCTGTGGGGTTGCCTTTCCACCCTTGCGATAGACCTCCTCCAGAATGGCAAGCCTACGGATCTCTCCTACAGTTGCCGTTACCGCTTTAGCTTCCGCCTCTATTCGCTGGATTAATGCCGAAACGCGGGCTTCGATTACCCTAAGTTCTTTTAAAATCTCAATCATATTTCTGTTCTCCTTTCGTTGTAAAAATCGTTTTACGGATTATATAACGACAATAGCACAAAACCCGTTCGTTGTCAATGCCGCTCTATGAAATTATTAATGATTTTTTTCTTCTGTATCCCTCCCGCCAACAAAATATGCCCACAAAAACGAGGCTGTGGTAAAAGTCTTTTCCACCCCCCGTAAAGC
>CAMWTF010000364.1 GCA_947177105.1 uncultured Lachnospiraceae bacterium
ATTCCACACCCGGTCGTGGGCGGCGCTGCGCTCCTCATCCGCCGCCACCTTCAGTTCAAAGGCATACTCCGGATGGTCGGCCATGAACATCGGCAGCGGGTCCTCTATATCCGCACTCCACTTAAACCGGGAGATGCTGGTGGCATAAAGAGGCTCTGCGGCGGCGATGGCCTGGCCGCCTTCCCCCATCCGGGTCTGGCCGGCACGACTTAACACATAGACCACGGCGCAATACTCCTTCTGGACAAAAAGCAGCACCTCGCCTTCCCCATTGACTGCCACTTCCCCCCAAGTCCCAATGATATTTCCCGCGTCAAACAGATACTCTGTGTTGCCCGTGATTTCGTCCCTCTGGTAGATCCTTTTGTCACCTGTGATGTAGTAGTAACCGCCGTTTTCCATAGGGATCAGCCTGTCGGAAAATTCGATTCCCCTGGCAGTGCCCAGGCTTTTCTCCCGAGAACCGTCCAGCCAGACCCATTCCATGCCGTTTTCCTCATGATTCCCTGAGTCAGGATACCTCCGCCAGGCCCTGCCGTCATCCAGGGGACCACCCGCTTATATCGGATGCTGCTGTCCCGGCTGGCTATCTGCTCTCCCTCGCTGCTCAGGATGGCCATCTGTTTTCCGTCAAAGGACAGTATATAGTAATTGCCCTGGCTGTCCACGCAGATATTTATGGGCAGCGCCTGTTCCTGCACCATATCAAGCTCCTGACATGCCGGCAGCAGATCCACCCGTTTCAGTTCTTCTCCCGCCCGGTTCATATGCACTGCATAGTATGCCTCATACTGCCTGTCAGCATTTTGGGTGGGAATTAAGTACACCAGCTCCTCGTCAGATGCGGCAAACATACCATATATATATCCCCGCTCCAACAGTTCTGTCTCCAGAAAGCCGCTGTTCCACTCCTTTCTGTCCCCGTCAAACACCTGCAATTCATAGACCGCCAAATCCTCCATATAAAGAGGACGCACCATAAAAAAGCAATGGTCCCCTACACAGCTAATACCGTTTCCATAGCTGCCCGTCTCAGTCTCCCACGCCAGAGGGATCTCACTGCGCCCCACCAGGGACATGGCGGGGACCGTGCTCTCCCTTGGAAGGTCTATCTTCAGCTCCTGCTGCCCCCATAAATAGGTATCTTCCACAGACGCCGCCGTGTCCTGACGGGGATTCTCCCCGTCAGGCTTTCGGTCCGTCAGGCAGACCGCCGAAACCGCCGCTATGGCAATCGCCGCCAAAGCGACAACACAAATCCCCATCTTCCTGTGCTTTAACACATGCTTCACTCTCTTTCCTGTTCCCTGTTTTCCAAAAGCGGTCACGTCCACAGGCCCATAATATCTGCCTGCAGCTACGCCGTTCTTATTTCCTCCACAATCTACAAATGCCACGAACCAGCCAGTAACAGAGAAATCCCAGGATTGTGCCCAGAATATTGGTCAGAATATCGTCAATCTGAAAAAATCCTCTTCCTGTGACAAGCTGCATACATTCGATGGCAAGGCTGGTCAGCGCCCCGGTCAGAAGGTTTCTGAAAAAATTTCTCTGTCGGACATCGGCCCAGGCCAGCACAAAACCGTAGGGAATGAACAGCAGCACGTTCTCCACCACATAGGCGTTGTTGCGCTTATTGATGCCCCAGGTGGAAAAAAGTTCCAGATCCAGTCCGCCCCTGCTGCCGCTCTCCCTGGAAAAATAGGTGATCACCAATATAACCGCCACATACATCACCAGGCAGGACACCGCCGGCAGCGATACCGTATCCTTGCCCCGCCTTTTCCTGCCCCGGTTAATTCCGCACAAAATCACAACGGCAAACAGCCCCGCTATGATCCCATAGGGGAGATAGCGCAGCGTCGCCAACATGTCACTTATAATATATTTCAACATATCATTTCTTCCAATCCGTCTGTTTTGCAGGTGATCTCATTGGTCCCAGCAGCGGCTGCTGTCCTGCCACTGCTCCCTGTCCGCAAAAAGCCTGTCATTCATCCAGGCCACGGCGTCCGTCACCCCGTCCTCATCAAAGGAAAACTCTGCCCGCTGTTTCTTCTCCTCCGGCGTCGTCACATAGTTATAGGGCTCCGGCCATACTGTCGCCAACAGCCTCTTCCCCTCCTTGCGACTGGCACCCTCCAGGCGGTAGCGCATACCCTGGTGGCTTCCCGTAAATTCCGTCTTTTTCAAAAATTCCATGGACAAAATGTCGTCTCTCTGTATCATAAAGCATTCAATGCCTCTTTTTCTTCACCTGTTCTTCTTAGTATATACTATAATGATAGATTTGAAAAGGGAAAATCTGACAGTTACTTGTTATTAAATACTGTTGCTCATCTCCTTTTTCAACTGTTTCATGATCTTTTTTTCCAGCCGGGAGATATAGGACTGGGAGATACCCAGCAGGGAAGCCACCTCCTTCTGTGTCATCTCCTGCCCGTCCGGGTGTCCCAGGCCGAAGCGCAGACGGATGATGGTCTTCTCCCGATCCGTAAGCTTGTTGATGGCCTTTAAAAGCAGGCTGCGTTCCACCTCGTTTTCCATGTCCCGGTAGATGATGTCCTCGTCCGTTCCCAGAATATCCGACAGCAGAAGTTCATTGCCGTCCCAGTCCACATTCAGCGGCTCGTCTATGGATACCTCCAGTCTGGTCTTGTTGTTGCGGCGCAGATACATCAGAATCTCGTTTTCGATGCACCTGGAGGCATAGGTGGCCAGCTTGATATTTTTGTCCGGCTTAAAGGTGTTGATAGACTTGATCAGGCCGATGGTGCCGATGGAGATCAAATCCTCCACTCCCACGCCGGTGTTGTCAAACTTCTTGGCGATGTAGACCACCAGGCGCAGATTGTGCTCAATCAGTATGGATTTTGCCTCCTCCTCGGATTCCGTTCCAAGCGCCCCAATCACCTGGGTCTCCCGCTCCAGTTCCAGCGGAGGCGGCAGCACCTCCGCCCCGCCGATATAGTGAATGTCGCCCTGTCTATGTACCCTCTTTGCCTTCTCCCGGCGGAACACCCACAGAGGAATG
>CAMWTF010000365.1 GCA_947177105.1 uncultured Lachnospiraceae bacterium
AGGCAGGGCGGAGCTTATGTTGATGGATGAGATTACGCCTAAAAATGAATTTATTCTCCAAAATCTGATCAGTCTGCCGGACTGCTTGTTTTCCCAGGGCTTGTCTGAGAGAAAGCGAAGCTATCAGCATATGCAGAAAGCGCTTTTGGACGAGTTCACCACAGCCTTTGATCCCACCGGGGAAGGGCACTCCCTGAGCGAGGATGGCTACATCCCCATCGCCCAGCGCCTAATCGAACTGAAAGATAAATATATGCCGCAGGACTACTGGGGCAGGATTATCCGCAGTTCCGGCTTCATGCTGGGCCTGCGAAACTGGCTGTGTCCCCAGGGCTGCCGCCTGAGCCTGAATTACTATTTTCCCTATGACGTATGGAGGGAAATCCGCTGCCTGTTTGACGGCCATGCCCCCTTTCAAAAACGCCATCTGATCTGGCTGCAGACGGAGGCACATTTCTCAGAGTACGAAAAGAGATACGGGCAGGAACTTCTGTGGCGCAGACAGCATATTGAAGATGCCTATTTTCAGGAGACCTTCCCCCTGCCAAGAATGAATCTGAAAAAACATCAGCTGTTGTTCACTGTCCACCGGGGCGCTTTGGTCGGCATCGGGGAGATGCCCAGCCTCCTCCGGGGCCTCTACAGGCATGACAAAGGCTCCATACGCTTTTTTGAGAGGCTCACCGCCGCCATGGTGCATTTCAATTTCCTGTTGATTACGCCCTCCTATGAAAAAGATCCTGTACCGGATGATATCATATGCTTTTTGAAGGATGAAGTCATCCTGTACCGCAAAAAAGAGAAACTGACATGCCATCTGAGCCATGCCGTTTTCTATGACCATCTGGCCCGGGCTTTTGACTCGTTGGCGGAATGCTATAACTATAAAAGCGATAAGCAGTCCCTCTACAGCCAGGAATTTATCAATACCAGCTGCAAAAATATGTATTATTATGACTGCTTTGTCCATTCCATGCACCCGGCGGGGGATGACTAATCTCCCGCTGGGGCGTGAACCCCTGCGTAAGCTGCTGCACAAGTCTCTGCACAGCCTCCCTGCCGCGTCATCGCCTAATCCTCATCCTTCTCAAAGAGTTCCAGATCCTCTATCTCCAAGTCAAAAACATTTTTCCGCAGGCTGATCTCAATCGTCAGAAGCCTCCGCATCACTTCCGAACCCCACTTTCTGATACGAATCGGTGATTTGGATTTCCACGCGTTACTATATAGAGCTATGGCCTGTTCTATATGACACCGCAGTTCACCGCTGGTCTGGGCATACAGCCTCTCCGCCATAGCTATGATGGCTTTGCGCTCCTCTTCCTCCCTGGTAAGAAAGCTCATGGCCTCCATCCGCTCTTTTTTGGCGGCAAGCTGCTTTTCCGAGAGTTGACTGTACCCGCTGACAAAAGTGGCGTTCACCTTCTCCCCCGTGGAATTGCTCACCACGGAAACCTCCAGAATACCGTTTATGTCATAGGCAAAGGTCACTGTGGCGCCCTCCTGCCGCTTTGGAGCCTTGGGAACCGATATCGTGATATCTCCCAATTTCAGGTTCTGCTCCGGATTATAGTTTTCCCCCTGAAAAATGCCAAAAATCATTTTATCCTGATAGTCATTGGCGGTCACATAGTTCCCTACCGCACGACAGGGCAGAATGCTGTTGCGCTCTATCAGCATACTCATTTTGCTGGGCCCGCCGGGCACATCCCCCACGATCTCTATCCCCAGGGAAAAGGGGCACACATCTGTCATAAGGATATCCTTCAGCTCCTCATTTCTCTCCTTGATTCCCGTATATATGCCGATGCCTCTGGCAATCAGCAGATCCGGATCGTTTCCCATGACGATATCCCGCCCAAACAGGCGGCTCAAAAACATCTGCACCACGGGCATACGGCTGGAACCCCCTGCCAGAAGCACTCCGGATATATCCTCCACCCCCAGACCGCTGTCCGTAATCGCCCTGGAGATGACATTTTTGATCCGCTTGAATAAGCCCTGTCCTATGTGAAAAAGCTTTTCCGTGTCCAGTTCCATGCACAGCTTTTCCATACCACTGTTTTCGCCGGGACAAAACTGCATTTCCACCCGGTTCTGCAGAGAAAGGGTCGCCTTGCATCTTTTGCTCTCCAGCAGCAGGTTCGCTTGCTGCCTCCTGTTTAGCTTATCCCAGTCCATCCCCTTTTCCTCGCAGAACGCAAAGGCTATCTCCCGGTCAAAATCCGTTCCGCCCAGATGGTTGTCCCCCGCAATGGTGGTGATTTCCACAATGTTCTCAAAACAGTCAACTATGGATATATCCAATGTTCCGCCGCCGAAATCAAACACCAGCAGAACGCGCTCTTCCCCATCCTCCCGGTGGGCCGTCAGGGCAGCGGCGGAAGGCTCATTAATCAGCCGCTCACAGTATATGCCCGCCAGCTGTGCCGCCTGCTTGGTGGCATATCTCTGGTCATTGTTAAAATAGGCTGGTACACTGATAACACACTCGGTGATCTCCTCCCCCAGATAGGTCTGGGCCGTCTCCCGGATTCTTTTCAGAACCAGCGCGGATAACTCCTCAGGTGTAAATTCCCGCTCCCCCAGGCAATACTTCTTTGTGGTTCCCATAAAACGCTTAAAGTTGGAGGCGCACCTCTCTGGATGAATCAGTTCTTCCTCCCTGGCCGCCTGCCCGATCAATATATTTCCTTCCAGATCCACCGCCACCACACTGGGAATCATAAGATTGCCCAGTTCATCCGGTATCAGCTCCGCTTTTCCCGCCCGCCACACTGCCCCCAGGCTGTTTGTGGTGCCGAGATCAATTCCTATCACTGCCATTTATTTTCCTCCCCACTACATCTGTTCCTACAGGCGGCCCGGCTAACCTTCTTTGCATCCCCAATGCCGCTCCGCCTTTCAAGGTAATTATATCTTATGAGATCCCAATACCCCGGCAGTTCTGTGTCCGGGGTATTTCATAACGTCAATCATTTATACTGCTTAACAGTTAAAATTTCCGAGTAACCTGACTACATAACGCCAGC
>CAMWTF010000366.1 GCA_947177105.1 uncultured Lachnospiraceae bacterium
CTTCTTGAGCAGAGCCGAAGTATCCAATGCCCGAGGCTCCTGCTCTCCCGCCGCCTTTCTGGCCTTTCTCTGATTCTCTCCGCCAACAGGGGCAGGGACATCCGCATCTGCCGGTGCAGTCTCTGTACTGTCCATAGTATTATCCGCGCCCTGCACGGATCCGTCTGTCTCCGCGATCCCATTGCCATAAGACGCCTTCCCATTGGCATCTTTGCTCTTTCTCTGCGTCATGCGGCGGCAGGCCAAACGGTACAGCTTCGTGTCCTGGGGGCGGAAGTGGAACCTTCGCAGAGCAATATCCATGACAAACCACAGGATGGCCAGCAAAATCAGCCACTGCGTCAGTTCATACCGCTCCCTGGCCCCGCTCTTTTTCTGTTTCCAGAAATTTTCCTCCGGATCCAACACCCTGCCGTAACGCTCCACAAAAGACTTAAAAGCCCCGTTATCTACATTAAATTTATACTCGTCCGAGTACTGCACCACCGCCGCAGTGGTCACTGCATTGGTGACAGTTCCCTCGTCAAGCCGCCGCACACTCAGATTGTAGATGCCGGCCGCATCCGTCTCCAGCCTGGTCTCATAGCTTCCCGGCGCCGTGGCGTGCAGATTCTGGGTCCTGGTATTGCCCTCCGGGTCAGTGTACACCGCCTCCACCCGGGTCTGCTCACCGTAGTCTAAGGCGTGATAGGTGATATCCGTAGCTCCGCCCGCCGTAAACACATCCACAGAATCCTCGCCGATGTTGACATTGCCTGCGCTGTAGTCGATAATTCGTTTCCAGAGCTGCACATAGTCCGCCTCTCCCGCAAGTCCGCCGGTCCACTGGTTAGTCACATCCGTGTTCCATGCCACGGTATGGCCCAGGCCGTACTGCATCACCGTCAGCACCGGATCATCCTTCTCTGAGGCGATCAGCACACTGGAGGCATTCTTCGGTGTGGCGCTGACATAGCCATAGATATGGGGCCATCCGTCTTCAAAAAGCCCGTCTGTGATCTCGCCTCTTGCCACCGCCAAGGCAAAATCCCCGTTTTGCAGATAAGTGTCCCCACTGAGAAATACCTCCTGCGCAAATATCTTGGGGATGTCGGCAGCCATGTCGGAATAATAGTAACGCCCACCGCAGCTGTTGGCAAGCCTCTCCAAAAGCTTTGTATCCGCCCCGTCCCCCACTGCCACCGTGGACAGGGTCACACCAGCCGCCTTATAGGCTGATATAAGCCTGCTGTAGTCTGCGCTCTCCCCCTGTCCGTCTGTAAGCAGGACCACATGGCGAATACTTGTCTCACACTCCCCCGCCCCGTCCAGCGCCTCCCATAATGACGGCTGGATCGTTGTTCCGCCGCCTTCCGGTATGGTTCCAATCTGCTCCTTGATCTTCTCCTTGTCGGAGGCCAATGTAGGCTCTACTATCCAGCTGAAGGCAGTGTCAAAAGCGAGGACACCCACATAATTGCTGCTCCGCATCTGATCCACCGCCGTCTGTGCCGCGGTGACAGCCAGATCCAGGTTGGTGACGCCGGCTCCTGCACTTTCGCTCATGCTCCCGGAGTGGTCAATCACCATAATCATGGCCGTGGGCGGAAGCTCGTTCACCCCCCGCAGTTCCATATCCACCGGAAGCAGGGTTTCCAGCACACTCTCCCGGTAGCCCCCCAGAGCATAGCTCTCATCCCCGCCGCAGCAGACCAGTCCGCAGCCATAATCCCTCACATAGGTCTCGATATTGTTCAGAAATCCCTCCGGCAAGTCTGAAAGGTACACATTGTTCAAAACAATGCTCTTGTATTCCAGCATCTCCTCCAGCGTCCTGGGGGCATTGCGCGCTGACACTACACCGTAATTACAGTTTGCGCTCCGAAGCAGCTTTTCGTATTCACCGCTGTCCTGACCCACGCCGGATATCACCAGTGTCTTTGGCACGGAGTCCACCACCGCATAGGCATGATAGCCGTCATTCTCCCGGCAGGTATCCCCTGCCGCAGCCACCCTGACCTCGAAGTTCTCCGCATTCTCCCCTGTGACCTCCTGCCGGAACTGGAACTGATTAGTCCCCCGGCTCAGATGGACCCCATAGGCATCCGTCTGCATGGTCCCCATCCAGATCTGAATCTGGGCATCCGTCTCATAATTGCTCACCACCGTCACGGTCATGGAGTAAGCGTCCCCCTGGTACAGATAGCCCGGCAGCTTCACATTCTCCACATAGGCATCCTGGCCCTGGCTTGTCTCATAGAGCATGGCCAGCAGTTCCACCTGCCCGGATGTAAGCGCCGCTGCGGTGTTTGCCAGCTCGCCTCTGGTCTCCCGCCCATCGGTGAGTATAACCAGACGTCCGGCGCCCTCCGCCGGGATCATAGACAAAGCCCTGGAGACGGCGTCCTCAAAATTTGTGGCTGTCTTGTCCGGCAGTGACATAATCCGGGCAAAATGATCTTCTCCTGTCAGAAATTGCTCCACCAGGGAATTTTTGCCAAAGGTTACAATACCATACTGGTTTCCCCGTGGCATATCCCCCAGCGCATCCTCTATATAAGTTTCCATGGCCCTTAGATTCTGCTCATTGCTGTTGGAAATATCCACCAGAAAAACAGTGGTATTCGCCCCGCTGCGTCTGTTTACGGACACACCTGCCAGCGCCAACAGCACCAGAACCACACCCACCAGGCGCACTGCAATATAAAACTTACTGCGGCTGCGCGTCTGCCGCACATACAAAAACCATTCCAGCGCCATCAATGCCAGCAGCGCCGCCAGCAAAACATTGCGCAGCTGCCTTTTTACCGGCCCTCTGCCGTAGGATTCCTGTTTTACCGTTCCCTCCGCCGCCAATTGGCCGTCAGACTGACTCCCTGTGTCAAAACGCACCACATACTGCTCGGTCCTCTCCCCGGCATCCACCTGGTACAGGCCCGCCTTACGTGTCTGCGCAGTCAAAGTATTTACATCCAGATCCGCCTGAGGGTGAAACAGCACCTTGTCTCCCGCCGTGTAGATATTGTCCGCCAGAAGCGAAGTATCCCCC
>CAMWTF010000367.1 GCA_947177105.1 uncultured Lachnospiraceae bacterium
GCAGGAGCCAGAGGAGGGAACCGTGGAGTCCCAAGAGGGAACGCAGGAGCCAGAGACGGGAACCATGGACTCCGGGACAGAACCCCAGGAATCTCAGGAAGAGGCATCTGAGGAAGAGATTTCCCAGGAGGAGAATGTAACGGCGAATGCGGAGGAAAGTGAGTATGCCAATCTGGCCATTGCCCAGGTGAACCACTATGTGAACGTGCGGAAGGAGCCGACTACAGACAGCGAGATTCTGGGCAAGATCTACAATGGGGCCGTGGCCCAGATTCTGGATGTGGCCGGGGATGATCAGGACTGGTTCCATGTGGTGTCCGGAAGCGTGGAAGGATATATTAAGTCGGAGTACTTCCTCTATGGGGATGCGGCTGTGGAGGCAGTGGACAGTTATGTGACCCGATATGCCACCGTGCTTGCGAACAGATTGAATGTGCGGCAGGAGCCGGGCACGGATTCCAAGCGCATCGGCTATATCAGTCACGGGGAAAAGGTGAAGCTTTTAGAGCAGCAGGGAGACTGGCTGCTGATACAGTATACGGAGGACAAGACCGGCTATGTGTCCGCCGAATATGTAACGGTTTCAGAGGAGTTTATCTATGCCAAATCCATAGAGGAGGAGCGGGCGGAGCAGGCCGCCCAGCGGGAGCTGGCCCAGAGGATGGCGGCTCAGGAGCAGGCGGCGCCGGAGAATACCGTGGTTACGCCGCTGACCCCGCCTGCCACCCTCTACACCTCCAATGAGGAGCTGCGCCGCTCCATCGTGGACTACGCCATGCTGTATCTGGGCTATCCCTATGTGCATGGGGGCAGAAGCCTGGCGGGGGGGACGGACTGCTCCGGCTTTACCTGTTATATCTATGCGGATTTCGGCTATTCCATCAGCAGAACGCCCTCCGGCCAGTACAGTTCGGATGGCAGGAGCATCGACTACAGCGAGATCCAGCCGGGTGACATCATCTGTTACGGAAAGAGCAAGTGTACCCATGTGGGTATGTATATCGGAGACGGGCAGATCATCCATGCGGCCAATTCCCGCAAGGGCGTGGTGATCTATGACGCCGACTATGACAACATTCTGGCCGTCAAAAACATTATTGATTAAGGGGCCAGTCCAGAGTGGCATCCTCAGAAGTGTTTTCGTGAAATATTTCCGCGGACCATTTCAACAGGTCGTCCAGGCTTAAATTGACACCGCCGTAAGAGCGGATGCCGTGCCGGGCGGCCTGTTCCTGGGTGTAATCCTGCAGCAGATAGACCCCTTCAAAGCGCACCGGGCCGCTGGTGTACTGGCATACCAGAGGGATTACGCCGCTTTGGCTCTCCGTGATGGATACCCCGTATTCGTCCACATGGAAGGTGATCCAGGCCATGGCCTCCAGCATACAGATTCCCTCTTTCTGGGTGGATACATAATTGCCCAGAGAATAAAAGCACAGGGTGCGATTGCCGTTTTCAGCCTGGACCCATTCCACCGGCTGCACCACATGAGGATGGGTGCCGATGATGACATCCGCCCCCGCCTCCGCCATCTGCAGGGCAAATTTTTCCTGATAACTGGAGGGGGTGGTGGAATATTCCGTGCCCCAGTGAGGGCAGATCACAACCACGTCCGCCTGCTGGCGGGCGGCGGCGATGTCTTCCGGCACCTGGGGATTCAGAGTAGTAAAATCCAGCTGGCCGCTCTGGCGGTCATAGTTACATAGGATATTCAGGTGTCCCATGATAGAGGAGGGGATCACCTCCATGTTGGGACCGTAGGTGTAGTTGAGGATAGCGAAGGTAATGCCCTCTACAGTCATATAGCCAATGCCGCGCTCGTCAATGTGCCAGTCGGCGGTTCTCTCCCCGAAGGCATGGGCTGCGCCGGTGAGCGGCGCGGCGATTCCTTCTGCTCCCTGGATGCCCAGCATCATCACCTCCGGGTGCTTCTCCCGCCAGAATGCGGCGCAGTTTTCCAACCCCTGGAGTTTTTGGTCCGCCGCATGGTTGGAGGCGTGGAGGACCACGTTAAAATCGGCTGCGGCGATGGCATCCCCCACCTCCGTGGGCGAGTTGAAATTGGGATAGCCGGAAAAGCCCAGGTCATTGCCTCCCAGGATGGTTTCCTGATTGATGATCTTGATATCCGCTGTCTGAAGCTGCTCAGAGATGTCTTCATATAATACATTGTAATTGAAACTGCCATCCTGCTGTTTCCCGCTGTACACAATGCCCATATGCATCAGGTTGTCCCCCACCATCATCAGTGAGATGTCGTACTCGGGAAAGGGTGTGGGCGCAGGTGTGGCCTGGGGCGGGAGGGTATGTACCGGCAGCCCCATGTCATCCACAATGACATGCTCCTGTGTTGTTTGCCCTGCGGTGTCCATAAAGCTGTCGCCGCAGCCGGCAAGCAGGAACAGAAAAAACAGCAGAAGCGCTGTATAATGTATGTGTTTATTTGTTCTCATAATTTTATGCCTCCTAATATAAAAGTCGCTGCGCGAAGGTTCTAAGGGGTGAAGTTACTTGACTCTGTTCTCCTCGGACATTATACTACAAACAGTGGCAGGAAAAAAGAAGTAAGTGGGGAGTTCTATGGAAAAACGTCTGAAAAACTATCTGGCATATATGGAAAAATTGAAAGTGCAGGAGGAGCTGCATGGCAGGGATGTGGAGGGGATCATAAGTGATTTGCTGGTACAGATTCAGTTTTTCCAGCACGAGAGGCTGGTGCATTTAATTGTGACGGTGGTCTTTGCTATTCTGGCAGTGCTGACATTTCTGGGCTGTGTACTGACGCCCCGGTCGGGATTGTTTGCGCTGGTGGCTCTGCTGCTGGTATTGCTGGCGCCCTATATCCGGCACTATTATATTCTGGAAAACGGGGTGCAGAAGCTGTATACATACTATGATTTTTTTGCAGAAATATGTAGCAAATAGAACACTTTCGGGTTCTTTTGTTTTTACTGTATATTGAATTAAATATATTTCGTTCAACAAAGTGTGATGGTTTTTTACTATTATATATCTATAGGG
>CAMWTF010000368.1 GCA_947177105.1 uncultured Lachnospiraceae bacterium
TCTGCGCTCCCGTGGTGTTTCTGTCAGATTAGGCTGAAAGATATATTAACGCAATATTGCAGGCCAGCCTGCGATATACAGAGAAGAGGTATGTTATGACGATGATCAATAACGACTGGCTTACGGAACTGGCACCGGAGTTTCAGAAGCCTTATTATGCGAAGTTGTTTCAATTTGTGAAGGAGGAGTATGACAGCACCCAGATATTTCCTCCGGCAGATGATATTTTCAATGCGTTTCATCTGACTCCCTTAAGTCAGGTGAAGGTGGTGATTCTGGGGCAGGACCCCTACCACAATGTGGGACAGGCCCATGGACTGTGCTTCTCTGTGAGGCCGGAGGTAGCTATTCCGCCATCATTGGTGAATATATATAAGGAACTGCATGATGATCTGGGGTGCAGGATTCCAAACAATGGCTATCTGGTGAAGTGGGCAGAGCAGGGTGTATTGATGCTCAATACAGTGCTGACTGTCCGGGCCCATATGGCCAATTCCCACCGGGGAAAAGGCTGGGAGGCGTTCACGGATGCTGCCATAGCGGCCCTGAACAAGCAGGACAGACCCATTGTGTTCATTCTGTGGGGCAGACCTGCCCAGACTAAGGAGAGGATGCTGAACAATCCCAACCATCTGATTCTGAAAGCGCCCCATCCCAGTCCCCTGTCGGCGCACAACGGCTTTTTCGGAAGCAAACCCTTCAGCCAGACCAATCGTTTTCTGGAGGAACATGGGGTAAGGCCAATTGACTGGCAGATTGAGGATGTATAGAGAATATGTGAAGTTTATAACAGGCAGATTTTCGGACATTGTACGGATCGATATATGGATGCCTGGGCATGCATGTATTGTTCACTGGACTTGCGGACTGTCCGGGATTCTGCGGAATGCTTAACAGGAGAATGTAATTATGGATAAAATTAGGATTGCGATTATGGGGTACGGCAATCTGGGCAGAGGCATTGAGTGCGCCGTCAGCCAGAATGAGGATATGGAATTGGTGGCTGTATTTACTCGACGGGATCCTTCCAATGTGGAGACGGTCAGTGGGGTACCGGTGTATGGTGCCGGACAGCTGTTACAGAAAAAAAATGAGATTGATGTTTTGATGCTCTGTGGCGGTTCTGCCACGGACCTGCCCCGGCAGACTCCCGAGTATGCCGGATATTTTAATGTGGTTGACAGTTTTGACACCCACGCCAACATTCCGCAGCATTTTGCGGCGGTGGATCAGGCAGCCAAAGAGGGGGGCAAGGTGGCAATGATCTCTGTAGGCTGGGATCCAGGCATGTTTTCCCTGAATCGCTTGTATGCCAATGCAATTCTGCGGGATGGCAGCGACTATACTTTTTGGGGCAAGGGTATCAGCCAGGGGCATTCCGATGCCATTCGCCGTATCCCTGGGGTAAAGGACGCCAAGCAGTATACCATTCCGGTGGAGTCCGCGCTGGCCTCCGTGCGGGCCTGCGAGAACCCGGAGCTTACCACCCGTCAGAAGCATACCAGAGAATGTTTTGTGGTGGCGGAGGAGGGGGCTGACAAAGCTAAGATTGAGCAGGAGATCAAGTCTATGCCCAACTATTTTGCGGACTATGACACCACGGTGCATTTTATCAGCGAGGAGGAGCTTCTCCGGGATCATGCAGGGATTCCTCATGGTGGTCTGGTGCTGCGCACCGGGAAAACAGGGGTAAACGGCGAGCACAACCATGTGATCGAGTACAGTTTGAAATTGGACTCCAACCCTGAATTTACGGCCTGTGTGCTGACAGCCTATGCGAGAGCGGCATACCGCATGAATCGGGAGGGCATGACGGGCTGTAAGACCGTGTTTGATGTAGCTCCGGCTTATTTAAGCGCCATGAGCCCCAAGGAAATGCGGGCGCATCTGCTGTAGGCAGGGAACAAGCGGAACTACTCAACAGCATGTTCCTGGAAAGTACACTGATGGATATCAGGACGCCTAAAGCGGCCGGATATCCATCACCGGGTAGTGTGCTTTCTAGGAACATGCGGAACTCTAAATAGAAGAAACAGAGGAAAATATGAAGAAAGAAGCGTTTGTAACTAAGGCACAGATAGAAGAGATAGTAAAAACTTACCCCACCCCTTTCCATATTTATGACGAAAAAGGCATCCGGGCCAATGCCAGGGCGCTTAAGGAAGCTTTTGCCTGGAATCCGGGGTACAAGGAGTTTTTTGCGGTAAAGGCAACGCCGAATCCCTTTTTGATTGACATTCTGAGGGA
Organism: uncultured Lachnospiraceae bacterium; assembly: GCA_947177105.1. Lineage (GTDB taxonomy): Bacteria > Bacillota > Clostridia > Lachnospirales > Lachnospiraceae > Acetatifactor. The sequence goes on from CAMWTF010000368.1 coordinate 2,248, forward strand.
CTATGGCTGCGGCACAGATTGTTCCTCCATGACGGAGTTGATGCTAAGTCATGCCATGGGGATTCCGGGGGAGGATATCATGTTTTCCTCCAATGACACCCCGGCGGAGGAATTTGCCTATGCGGCCAGCATCGGCGCAACCATCAATTTGGATGATATTACGCACATTGATTTTCTGGAGAAGACCTTGGGATATCTGCCAAAGACCGTGAGCTGCCGCTTTAATCCCGGCGGATATTTTTCTCTGGGAACGGATATCATGGATAATCCCGGCGACGCAAAATACGGCTTTACAACAGAACAGATGTTTGAGGGTTATAGAATTTTGAAGGCCAAGGGCGTGGAGCATTTTGGTATTCATGCGTTTCTGGCCAGCAATACCGTGACAAACGAGTACTATCCGGTGCTGGCAAAGCAGTTGTTTGAACTGGCGGTGAAGCTGAAGGAAGAGACAGGGGCGGATATCCGCTTTATCAATTTGTCCGGTGGTGTTGGCGTTCCCTACCGTCCGGAGCAGACTCCCAACGATATCCGGGTGATCGGTGAGAATGTCAGGAAGGTATATGAGGAAGTGCTGGTTCCGGCGGGCATGGGAGATGTGGCGATTTACACGGAGCTGGGGCGTTTTATGATGGCTCCCTATGGCCATCTGGTGACCCGGGTGATTCATGAAAAGCATATTTATAAGGAGTATCTGGGCGTGGACGCCTGTGCTGTAAATCTGATGCGTCCGGCCATGTATGGGGCTTACCATCATATTAC
>CAMWTF010000369.1 GCA_947177105.1 uncultured Lachnospiraceae bacterium
CAGAGACTCTTTTTCTGCCCCCACTTTGCGATTGTTCATCCTTTTCTTCCAACCCTTCCTCGGTCTTGCATATCGCAGTTTTAACCTTTTCTTCCAACTTTTCCTTTGAGCTTATCCATGGAATCCACAAATACCAATATCTCCGCCACCACCTCATAGAGCTCCGGCGGTATCATATCCCCAATCTCCAGCCTTGACAGCGTATCCGCCAGTTTATCGTCCTGGTGTATGGGCACATCGTTCTCCTGGGCTCTCTCAATGATTCGTTCCGCCAGTTTCCCCCTGCCGGAGGCGATGACCTTGGGCGCATCCTCCTGGGGATTATACTCCAGTGCTATGGCCTGCTTGGGTTTGTTTTTTTCTGCCATGCCAAATCTCCTCTATAAAGCTATTTACGTGCGTCAGCTGTTATTCGCACTCGCTTTCAAAAACCGTCTGCCGCGCAGCCCTCATGCAAATGCGTCAAAGGAATAGTCCCCGCTCATGGGCCGGTTGCTCCGCTCCTCTATCAGCTCCTGCATCACCGTATTTTCTTCCTTGAGTTCCCTGGTCTGGAAGGCACAGTTCATATGGTATCCCCTTTTCTCCAGCCTGCTGTTCAGCAGATCTATATGCTCCGCAATAAAGTCCAGCATCTCCTCGTCCGGCAGATAGAACCGGGTTCCCACATTGTTATCCTTTAACTGAACATATATATCCATGGGACCTAAGTTAGCCATATCCAGATGGAGCAGTGCGCTGACTTCGCCCTCCCGCACCGCCTTCTTATGCCGATTGGCATACACATACAGTTCCCCATGGGTATCCTGATCCGTCATCTTCAGCGGCAGCTGCACATAGGAATACATATCGTTTAACTGGTTTAGAAAGTTCAGATTCTGGTTCAGGTTCTGCACTGTCTTACCCAGCATACTGTTCTCCTGTCCCGCGCTGCCTAAAGCCTCCGACAAAGCTCCCAGCTGCCTGCCCAGTCTGTTATATACCTCGCCCAGCTTCTCCTTGTTGGTATCCTGGGGGCGCAGGGACAACTCCTGCTTCACATACTCCTGTAACTGTTTCTGGAACTCCGGAGATTTTGCCAGCTCCTTAAAGGGCAGAGATCTGCCCTCCGACAATGCCTGCGCCACCTGGCGCAGCAGTTTAAAGGAGGCATCTGTCTGAGCCGGCTGCTGTGTAGACTCCCTCTCGGGGATCTCCCGGCCCGGCTGGCTCTCTGCGGCATCTCCTTCCGTCTTTATCCCGTCTAAAAGCGCCTTGGCCTCCTCTTTGCCGTCTCCTTTGGGCTGCAGAACCTCCCCGGTCTCCTCCGCAATCACGATCTTTACCTGCCCCTGCTGGGTATCCTGCCCCTCTGCAGGATTTTGCAGAACAGCCGCTTCTGCGTCCTGTGCGGCTGCCTCCCCGGTGTTAAGAGCGCCGTCCTCCCCCAGCAGAAGCGCCGACAGCAGCCTGCCAATCTCCCGGTCCAGGCCCTGTCCCGCCATATCCTGCAAAAGCTGCGGCAGCTGTGTACTTAGATCATTTATGCCGCCCATAAGCTGATGCGTCATATTTTTATAGGAAGCTATCTGCTCCAGGTTCTCCGCATTTACAGGCAGACCCAGCTTATGCAGGTCGATAATATCCATAATCTCCGCGTCCGCAAAGGCCGTCACCTCATGGTAGAAATTCTGCAAAGCCTCCCTGTCAATGGGCATACCCTCCTTCATCAGCTGCCCTGTCAGCTGCATGGTGGTATCATTTACCGGCAGGGAAGCCATCTCCACAGCCTTTTGAGCATTGGCTTCCATCCCCATATTTTCGAAAAGAGGACTCAGAGACAGGCTGCTGCCATTATTTTTCACTTGGAACAAAATATTTCTGCCCATGGACAGGGCCATATTCTGCTCCAGCCTGGCCTGAATTTCCAGATCGCTTCCCTGAAAGTTCACAAGAAGCTTTAATTCCTCACCGTTCTTTTCCATAATCTGCCCGGAGAGAATCTGCCCTGGAGCCAGCGCACGTATTTCCCTCTGCAGCATGGCCGCGGAGGGCTCACGGCCCGTAGCCTGTGTGTTCTGGGCATTTTGCGTATTTTGGGCGTCCCTTGTCTGTTTTCCTGCCTGTAGCAAATCCATAATCCACATAACGTATCCCCTATACAACACAATTTCACTGCTATTTTATACGAAGCTGTGTATAAAGCTCTTCCGATGGATGGATGTGGGGCCGTATTTTTTCAGCGCCGCTATATGTTCCTGGCTGCCATATCCCTTGTTTCCCGCGAAACCATACTCCGGAAATACCTGATCATATTCCCGCATCAGTCTGTCTCTGGTAACTTTGGCAATGATGCTGGCGGCCCCGATGGAGATACTCTTGGCATCCCCCTTGATGATAGGCACTTGCCGTATAGACACTTGGGGAATCGTCACCGCATCATTGAGGAGCAGATCCGGCTGGGGATTCAGCTTGCCAATGGCCTCCCTCATAGCCTCGTAGGTGGCCTGCAAAATATTGATCTCGTCAATCCGCTGGGGGGAGGCATAGCCGATCCCATAGCAAAGAGCGTTTTCCATGATCTTCGTATAAAGTTCTTCTCTCTTTTTTTCGGATAGTTGTTTGGAATCATTAATATATAAAAGATCACAATCCTTGGGCAGTATGACCGCTCCCGCCACCACGGGACCCGCCAAGGGACCCCTGCCCGCCTCATCAATGCCGCAGATATAGGAATAACTGCCATAGCTGCGCTCATACTCCCACAGCTTCTCCGTCCGCTGTCTCTCCTTTGCCAGAGACTCTATCCTCCTTCTGGCCGATTCCACACACTTTTGAACGCCGCTTCTGGGATCTCCCTCGTACTGTGTTACAAAAGCAGGCAGCTCATTTTCACAAGCTGCCTGCAACTGCGCCTTTACTTCCCCGATACTGACTGCCATACTTTCCTCTTTCCTGCATATCGCAGGCTGGGCCTGCGATACTGCGTTAATGCGTATTTG
>CAMWTF010000370.1 GCA_947177105.1 uncultured Lachnospiraceae bacterium
ATCTGAGGCACACCGTCGGTTTTTATATTGGAACTCTCCACCACATAGCCATCCTTGTCAAAATACATATAGCTGTCCATATAGGCCACATATCCGGCCAGCGCTTTTTCATATACGGTAATCTTGATGGTGTCCGGCGACAAGATACTCACATCCATCACGTCCACGAAGGGAATGCCCTCTATACCCCTCCTTTTGTACTTCAGAGACAGGTACAAGGAATTATTCCCCAAAGGGCCGTCCATGACAATCTCACGGATCTCCTCCTGGGTGTAGTGGATATTTCCTTCCACATACACGTTTTTGATGGTGTAGGCGCTGAGTACATAGTATCCCGACCCCAGCGCCATCGCCGACAAACAAAACAACACCAGCAACACTATCGGCCATTTTCTTTTCTTCTTCCGCCGCATCTTATACACTGTTGATTCTTGCTCCTAACTCTCTTAAATCTTTACAGATATTTTCGTAGCCTCTCTCAATATATTCGCAGCCGGTGACGATGGTCTCTCCCTCCGCCATCAGTCCCGCCACCACCAGGGCGGCGCCGCCCCGCAGTTCGCAGGCCCTCACCCGCTCCCCGTGCAGACGGCAGCTGCCTCCCACCCGCAAGCAGCACGGATCGGTCTGCCGGATATCCGCCCCCATCTGCCGCAGGGGATCCGCCACCCGGAAACGGTCCTCGAAGATACGCTCCTCGATCCGGGTTTCCCCCGACGCCATAGTAGAGACGGCCAGCGCAATGGACTGCATATCCGTGGGAAATCCGGGATATACTCCCGTGCGGATCAGGCCCGGAGAGACAAGTTCTCCAAGGGATTGCACATACAGTCCCTCTCTCGTCACCTGGCAGATGGCGCCCATCCGCTCCGCCATATGGATTACCGCATGCATATGCTGGCAGGGAGCCTGTTCCAGCAGGATACAGCCGCGGGTGCCCAAGGCCGCATACAGATAAGTGCCCGCCACGATCCTGTCCGCCGGTATCCGGTAGGTGGCTCCATGGATCCGCCGGACTCCCTGTATTTCCAGACGGGAAGTGCCAATGCCGTCAATCCTGGCCCCGCAGGCATTCAGATATCTGCACAGGGCTTCCACCTCCGGCTCTCTGGCCGCCCCTTCTATCCGGGTACAGCCCCTGGCCGTAACTGCCGCCAGCAGAATATTTTCCGTGGCTCCCACACTGGGCAGCGGCAGAGAAATCTCCGCGCCGCAAAGCCCCTTGGGCGCCTGGCCGCAGATTCTGCCCCCCTCCTCATGAAAGCAAACCCCCATCTGTTCCAGAGCCTGCAGATGCAGATCGATGGGACGTTTACCGATGACGCAGCCGCCGGGATACTCCATGACAATGCTGCCGCACCGGGCCAGCAGAGCCCCCAGAAGGCACAGGGAGGATCGCATGCCGGTGATGGCGTCCGCCGGCATATCCTGTGTAGTGATACTGCCTGTACTGACACAGACCCCTTCCCCCTCCCAGCGCACATGCCCGCCAAGGCTTTGCAGCAGTCTCAGCATCCGATATACATCCGAAATCTTAGGACAATCCTTAAGACAACTCTCTCCTTCTGCTAAAATAGTAGCTGCCAGAATTGGCAGTGCCGCATTCTTAGACCCCTGTATCTTCACCTTACCCTGAAGGCGTACTCCCCCTCGGATATGGATCTCCCCTGTGGCTTTTTGTGGGATAGCGCTCATGGCACACCTTTCGCTTTTTAAGTCATGAATTATTCTATCATATGACATAAAACAGGTATTGTTGCGTTGTCCCAAAAGTGTTCTTACCCCAGTTCCCGAAGCTGGATTCGCCGGGCCACGCTGAGTACCAGACCAATCTCCATCATCAGAAAGAGTACAGAGGAACCTCCGTAACTGATGAAGGGGAGGGATATTCCTGTGTTGGGGATGGTGTTTGTCACCACCGCAATGTTGAGGATCACCTGGATGGCAATGTGTCCCATGACACCTACCACCAACAGCGCCCCAAACAAATCCGGTGCGTTATTGGCTATGATCATCATCCTCCACAATAGCATAATGAACATAAGGATGATGGCTATGGCCCCGAAGAGACCCAGTTCCTCACAGATAATGGAAAAAATCATGTCATTCTGAGCCTCGGGAATAAAATCCAGCTTCTGCATACTCTGCCCCAGTCCCTTGCCCCATATGCCGCCGGAACCGATGGCATATAGAGCCTGCAGTGTCTGGAAACCTTTGTCCTGGGCATATGCCTCCGGATCCCGCCAGGCCAGAATACGCCCGCCTCGAAACCCCAGTACCTCGACAATGGAGGTGTTGAAAATGGCCCACACAATGCCGATTATCAGCGCCGCCGCTATAAGTCCCATGATTACAAACCTCTTATAATCCGGCGTGGCCACAAAGATCATCAGCATGGCTATGCCCAGGATAATGATGGCGGAGCTCAAGTTATCCGTAACCTGCCAGACTGCCAGGGAATGGGGAAGGGACAAGATAATCAGCACCGCCAGCCCTTTGGCCGTGCGCAGCTTTTTACCCATCAGGCACACCATATTGGCCAGAAAAAGGATCATACAGACCTTTGCCACCTCCGCAGGCTGCACATTAAAGGCGGTACCCGGAATACCCACCCACCTCTTGGCGCCATGGGAGGCCACACCCAGGGGAGTCAGCACCATAAAGATCAGGCCAAAGGACACAAAATAGGCCAGCGTGGTGAAACGTCTCCAGAATCGGTATGGAATATTTGCCATCACAATCATAACTACCAGCCCCAGAATATCCGCAATCAGCTGCCTGCGCAGATAAAATGTTCCGCTGCCGAAATCTTGCTGGGCCTCATAGGAACTGGCGGAATAGATCATCACCAGTCCAAAACCCATCAGAAACAGCACGATGAACAGCAGGCTGTAGTCGAAAAAATATTCTGTCTGTTCTTTTTTCTTCTTCCTTCTGTCTCTGCTTCCCCTGCTTCTATCTGCCACGCAAT
>CAMWTF010000371.1 GCA_947177105.1 uncultured Lachnospiraceae bacterium
CAAAGCACTCCACGACACTTACATCCAGTGTGCCCCCGCCAAAATCCAGGATCATCAGCCTGCTGTCCCCATATGTAACACCCAGGTTATAGCACAGAGCCGCAGCCGACGGCTCATTAATCAGCCGCTTCACCGGTATTCCTGCCAACTGGGCTGCCAGCTTGGTGGCATTGCGCTGGTTGTCGTCAAAGTAGGCAGGCACACTGATCACAGCCTCCTCTATCTCCTGCCCCAGGTATGCTTTGGCATCCTCATACAGCTGTCTCAGGATCAGCGCCGACAATTCGTGGGGCAAAAAAACCCTGTCTCCCAGAATAATCTCCTGATCCGTTCCCATGAAACGCTTAAAGGAAACCGCTGTCTGCCGGGGATGCAGAAGCAGCCGCTCCTTTGCCGCCGAACCGGTCAGAATGCGCCCATCCTCCAGAATGCTCACTGCGCTTTTGGTCATGTATTCCCCCAGGCCGTTGGGGATCAACTCCGTATGGCCGTTTCTGTACACGCAGACCAATGAGTTGGTAGTTCCAAGATCTATGCCTATCATCATCACAGATGTCCTCTTTTCATTTTTACTGTTAATCCCTATCACCAGCACAGCTGAGGGCACAGCCGGATGCAGATCTCTTGTGACATCCGGTCAAATCTGGTGACGCACCACGCCATATTCATCATCCAGCTGATAATAGGGACAGGCTCTCTGTGTACCAGTCAGGAAACGGTACATCTCGTCCTCGTCCAGATTTACCAGACAGTAGTAGCATTCGTCTTCCTCATCATACACATAATTGACACAGGTGTCACAACTAGAGGCCATAAGATTCCCTTCTTTCTTCCAAATATTCACTCCACATGCAGATGCTGATAGATATCCCTCTTGCTCACGCCCCGGTCCTTTGCCACCTGCTTCATGGCCGCCTTTTCCTCCATCCCCTGCAGGCGGTAGAATTCCATATGCTCCTCAATGGATTTGTCCTCCCAGGCGGCTATATCCTCCTGACGCTTCTGCTCCAGGCTCTTCCCTTCAATGACCAGCACATACTCTCCTCTGGGTTCCTCTTCCCGGTAATAGGCCAGGGCTTCCTCCAGCGTGGTGGGCATCACCGTCTCAAAGCGCTTGGTCAGTTCCCGGCACAGGGTGATCCGGCGCTGTCCCAGCGTCTGGTACAGTTCCTCCAGAGTCCGCGCCAGATGATGAGGAGCTTCATAGAGAATCATGGTGCGGCTCTCCTGAGCCAACTCCTGTAATACCGCCGCCTTTTCCTTTTTTTCCGCAGGCAGAAAACCCTCAAAGCAAAAACGTCTGGCAGGCAATCCCGAAAGCGTCAGAGCGGTAATACAGGCGGCGGGCCCGGGCAGGCTGGTAACAGCTATCCCCTGCTCCAGGCACATACGCACCAGCACTTCCCCGGGGTCTGATATGGCAGGTGTGCCTGCGTCCGTGACCAGCGCGATATTCTGCCCCGCCATCAGCTGATTCACCAACTGACGGGCTTTCTCGACTTTATTGTATTCATGATAGCTGGTCATGGGAGTATGAATGTCAAAATGGTTCAGCAGCTTTATGCTGTTGCGGGTGTCCTCCGCCGCAATCACATCCACCATATGCAAAGTTTCCACCACCCGCGGCGTCATATCCCCCAGATTCCCGATGGGGGTGGCGCACAGATACAATGTCCCGGCCATAGCTCCCTCCTTTTTATGTTCCGCATGTTCCCCTGGGCGTCCCGATATCCATAAGCGCCCATATCTCTAAAATCCAAATCTCTCACAGATTTCCTCGCTGTAGACACCCTTTTCCCTGAAAATGATCAGCGGCTTCTCCACTGTCATGCGGGATTTTCCGCCCCGCACAGCCTCAATCAACACCATGTTGGGCTCCTTGTCCACATAGGGGTATACCAGCCGCATTCTCTTGGGTTCCAGCCTGTGCCGTACCAGATCTGTGATAATCTCCGCCATCCGAAAGGGTCTGTGTACCAGAAAAAAATGCCCTCCGGGCCTGAGCAGCCTGGCGGTCTGACTCACCACATCCTCCAGGGTACAGAGAATTTCATGCCGGGCAATAGCCTTGGGAGCCTCCGGGTTGGTCAACCCGTGCTGTCCGATCATGTAGGGCGGATTACAGGTAATCACGTTAAAAGAAGCAGACGAAAAATAACTGCCTGCTTCCCTGATGTCTCCTGTCACAATGTCTATTTTTTCCTCCAGGCCGTTGAGCCGCACACTGCGCCTTGCCATATCCGCACTCTCCTCCTGGATCTCCAGCCCTGTCAGATGCGCCGCCTCCGTCTTGGCCTCCATCAATATTGGAATAATCCCTGTACCGGTACACAGGTCCAGCACCAGATCGCCCTGTCTGGCCGCCGCAAAGCCCGACAACAGCACTGCATCCATGCCAAAACAGAACTTTTCCGGGTGCTGGATAATCCGATACCCGTTTCGCTGTAAATCGTCTATGCGTTCCTTATCCTTCAATACAATATCTTCCATTTACCCTATTCCCACTCATGGTCATTGCGTTCTCTACGCTGGCGGCTGCCCTGGTTCTGGCGCCGGTTACGATATTCATTCCTGCGGCGGTTTTCGCTGCGGTCACGCTCCGAACGCTCAGATCTGTTCTCCTGATACTCTCGTTGGTCTGCTCCCCGCTCACGCCTTGCGTTTCCGTCATTGCGCTCATACCTGCTGCGGCGGTTCTGCCCTCGCTCCCGATCATAACGCTCACTGCGATCCTGACTATTGTCCCGACTGTAGCGCTCACTGCGATCCTGACTATTGTCCCGACCATAGCGCTCACTGCGGTCCTGACGCGGCTGCCGTTCCCCGTTTTCCTGCTGACGCTGGGTATGATCCTGACGCCTGTCACGGTTTGTCCGCTCCCTTCTATCCGGTCTGTCTGACCTTTCCTGGCGTTCTCCACGATCCCAGCGTTCACGCTTTTCCTGACTGTTATTCCTGGAA
>CAMWTF010000372.1 GCA_947177105.1 uncultured Lachnospiraceae bacterium
AGTTTCATCCCCTTCATACGCCTTCGGTTTTGCGGGCTCCTTATCTGTCACCAGAACGAACTCAGTGGTCTCTGGCTGCTTATTCTCCTCAGCCGGTTTGACTACGGTCTTGTTTCGTTTTCCTGTAGGCGCGGCCACTTTCTGTTTGACAAATTCATACCCACAAAAGGGACATACTTCCGCGTTTGCGGGCACATCTGTACATTCACATTGGGGACACTGCATTAAACCTTTCATGTATTTTCCATCCTTTCAATCCCTTGCTTAATTCGTGCGCTCCAGCATCTCTGTAGCTTCACCAGGACAGTCTGGGATTTCGTATCAGGCGCAACTGCTGTTTTGGGCCTTCCGCAATTCCGCAGTCTTCGGATAAGTGTTTATACGTAGCCAAGGCAGATTCCAGCCTTTTATATAATGCCTTTTCTCAACCAGCCTATGTCCATGGAACAAAACATATACAACAGAACCCCCATCACTATAACCAAATAAAGCCACCAAAATAACCGCCTGGGTTTTACGGCAAGCCATGCCCGAACACGGTATAGCAAGAAATTCCTGTGCTTTGGAAATAGCATTCAGGGCAAGTTTTTGCGACCATCAGTGTTTGAAGAAATAGCGTAAATTATCGTATAATGCTCCGTTTCCTTGCAGAACACCATTTGCGAACAGCAACGTCCCGCCAACAGCGACCACATACAGCACTACAGACAGCCACCGGGGTTTCAGGGCAAGCCCTGCCCGGATGCGGCGCAACAGAAAATCCATCAACAGCATCACTGCCCAGCAGCTTACAAAGAGCAGCAATCCGCCCCGCCCCAGCGCTTCTACTCCTCTCCCCGACCACCAATATATCGCCCAATTCAACAAAAAAGGAAGCAAAGCCATCTCCACCGCTGTCAGGCAGAACGCCTTTTTATCCTTGCTGTTCTTCATAAGCTTTGCAGCCATAAACCAGCACACAGCATAGAGAACGATTAAGACCAAAATACACTTGCCGAAAAAACTTTGCCCATTCATAATAGTATCACTGATCAAATACCTAAAAAAGCCACTCCCATAACCGCCATGTCTGTAAACACAGCTCTCATAATAGATGAATCCGGCCACAATGCCCACAATACCCGCTTTTCTGCTCCCCTTCACATTTTCAAAGCAGCAATGATGCATAAGACCCGCCAAAATCCCCCTGAATACTCCGGCACCTATGAAGAATTTTATCTGATTTCTAGGATCAAAAAAATTCATCTCTTTATAAGAGAACTTAAGCATACAGAACCAAGCCGTACACACCGCCGCCACAGCCACGGCTGTCGCCAGGGCGCTTAGGACCACCTTGCTCTCCTGTCCTTTCTCTGCAGTGCCAGAGCCATCCTGCTTTTTCTTGCCTTTCTTCTGATAAGTCGTGTACTCCGTGGACGCAGGTGCGCCGGAGCCTCCAGACACAGGCTCATTATCCCCCGTCACTGCCGCCGTTTTTGCAGGCTCCGCCTTTGTCTCCATAACAGGCCCTGATGTCCCAGCCAGAGTCTCCGCAATCTTGGCTTCTGGCTGCTTCCCCGCCTGTACCGACTTATCATTTTGCGTCTTCCCAAAAGAATAGCCGCAGAACGGACATACTTCCGCATTTTGAGGCACATCCGTACATTCACATTGCGGACATTGCTTTGAACCTTCCATATAGTAACCATCCTTTCAAAAAGCTCCCAATTCTACCTCTCCAACAGCTCCGCGTATTTCTGTAGTCCTCCCATCACGCCAATGATGTCATCTTTATGGCTGAGTATGGAGTTGGTCACCTTATTCACAATCTCCTGCAGTTCAGCAAAACCACTATCCCGATAGGATCCGCCCAGCGCATTTAATTTTGTGCCGATATCCTGCGTCGACTCCACTATAGACTGTGTTCTCACTTTAATTCCTTTTGCCAGGGCCCTGGCCTCCTCTGCCGAACCAATTACCTGCATCTTCACTCCTCCTTAATCTATTAAGAAATTCCTTGACAATTCCTTACGACGGAAAGCCCACTTTCCGCGTCCATTCCAGGAACGTTTCCGCCAGCTCCAGATAACAGCTCTCGAACTGTCCTGAGATTATCTTCCGTAACGCTGCCAAATAGGCTCTAATCGCGGCTTTCTGTCCCTCATCCAGCCGCTCCTCGAACACGAATCCTCGTATGTTCATGTACGTCTCTGCGTATTCCATAAAATCCGTTTCCTGATAAAGGCCCTCCGGTACCTGAATCGGCTCCCTGAAAGGCCGATTCTCCGTGCTCTCATAGGAAAGCATCTCGCCGGAGTCCTTCTCCAGGGCAATCCTGGCTAAGGGTTCCGAAAAATGCTCATAATCCGTAGCATACAGGAAATAGGTATCCGCGCATCTGTCCCCCATCCGGCCATAGACAGCCAGGGACAGAACCGTTCCATCGGGAACATATCTCTCGTTCTCTCCCTCCATCAGCCTTTCATACAGCGCATCATAGGCTTCTACCTTGTCTGTCATCTCCATAGAATCCTTTCCTCTCCCTTCCGCTGCCATGCCACGACCATCCGGCGGACATATCCTACCCTCTTACCTGATAATCTGACTCGTCACATTCAAGGGCCGCCCCGTCAGCGCCCTTTTGAACTTTTTCAGAGTATAATACCCCTCTCCGTCCTTACCGTGGATACCTGAGTCCGCGATATAGAATCCTAAAATATTACCTTGCGCATCCTTCTTCACACTGGTCACCGTCACCGCGTGGAAATCCGGCATAAACGAGAAGCCGTACCATAGTCGGCCCGCGCGCACGGACACAATCACTCCTCGTCCTTCGGACACAGCCTGGGCAATATTCTCCACGCTGCTTGGCATCTGCGTGCTCACCAGTCCAAAATGCTGCAGAATCTGCTGCCTGTTCTCCGCGGATGTCCCGCCGTTGGATCCGGACATCCCGGACTTGCGGTACACGCAC
>CAMWTF010000373.1 GCA_947177105.1 uncultured Lachnospiraceae bacterium
CTAGTCTCGTGGGCTCGGAGATTTGTATAAGTGACATCTATGACATCCTGCCTTCCGTTGGGGCAAAAGTCAATGTCAATATCCGGCATGGACACTCTCTCCGGGTTCAGGAAACGTTCAAACAGCAGGTTGTAACGGATGGGATCAATATCTGTGATCTTCAGACAGTAGGACACGATGCTGCCGGCAGCGCTGCCCCGTCCCGGTCCCACCGGAATGTCGTTTTTTTTGGCATAGTGGATAAAGTCCCACACAATCAGGAAATAATCCACGAATCCCATACTATGAATCACATCCAGTTCATAATCCAGACGTTCCTGCAGGGTCATCCCCGTGTCCCCCGCCGCCTGGGAGCCGTCTCCATAGCGCTCCTTGAGGCCGTCGGCGCACAGCTTTTTCAGATAGGTCCAGGAGTCATACCCCTCCGGCACCTCGTAGTGAGGGAGCTTGCGGACGCCGAACTCGATCTCCACATGACACCTGTCCGCAATCCGCTGGGTGTTCTCCACGGCCTCCCAGGCATAGGGGAACAGTCCCTTCATCTCCTCCTCGCTCTTGACAAAATATTGGCCGCCCTCGTAGCGCATCCGATCCTCGTCCGTCAGTGTTTTGCCTGTCTGCAGGCACAAGAGAATATCATGAGCCTCCACATCGGTCTCGTAGGTATAGTGTACGTCGTTGGTGACTACCAGGGGAATCTCCAGTTCCCGGCTCATGTTCATCAGCTCCATGTTGACCCGTTTCTGTTCCGGGATGCCGTGATCCTGCATCTCCAGGAAGTAGTTGCCCCTGCCAAAGCACGCCTCGTATTTCCGAGCGCTCTTCCTGGCCTCATCCAGAAGCCCCTTGGAGATATTGCGCTGCACCTCCCCGGCCAGGCAGGCGGACAGGGCGATAAGGCCCTCGTGGTACTTTTGCAGCACCTCCATATCCACCCGGGGCTTGTAATAGTACCCTTCTGTAAAACCCTTGCTGACAATCTTCATCAGGTTGGCGTAGCCAGTATTGTTCTCCGCCAGCAGCACCAGATGGTAGTACCTGTCCTCGCCTCCGGTGAGTTCCTTGTCAAAACGGGAATTGGGCGCCACATACACTTCACAGCCAATGACCGGATTAATCCCCGCCGCCTTTGCCTCCCGGTAAAATTCCAGCACCCCATACATTACTCCGTGGTCGGTGATGGCCGCACTGTCCATGCCCAGTTCTTTTACCCGCCTCACATACTCTTTGATCTTATTGGAACCGTCCAGCAGGGAATACTCCGTGTGGACATGCAGATGTGCAAATGCCATGTTGTGCGCTCCTCTTTTCTTATTTTAAGTTCCACATACCCCCACTACATGCACACAATCCCTGTGAACAAAATCATCCCGCTTTGGCGTCCTGATTTTGTTCTGTGCGCATTTTGGGGGTACAACCAGATAACCTTTTATATTTTACCATTAAAAAAAGCCCTGTACAAGCATGGAATCTCATACAGGGCTGCATATTTTCTTTTAGTATCTTTCTCTGTAGTCAGAACACTGCTCTTACAGATATTTCTTCAGCACATCCACCTTGTCCAGCTGCTCCCAGGGGAGATTTAAATCATTGCGGCCAAAATGCCCGTAGGCCGCAGTCTGGCGATAGATGGGCCTGCGCAGATCCAGCATCTTGATAATGCCTGCAGGACGCAGATCAAAGTTCTCCCGAATAATCTCAACCAGCTTCTCCTCTGACAGTTTCCCGGTTGCGAAGGTATCCACCATAATGGAAGTGGGGTGCGCCACGCCTATGGCATAGGACAGTTGGATCTCACATTTGTCCGCCAGCCCGGCCGCCACTATGTTCTTAGCCACATATCTGGCGGCATAGGCTGCGCTGCGGTCCACCTTGGTGCAGTCCTTGCCGGAGAAAGCGCCGCCGCCGTGACGGGCATAGCCGCCGTATGTATCTACAATAATCTTGCGCCCGGTGAGACCGCTGTCGCCGTTGGGACCGCCGATGACAAATCGCCCGGTGGGATTGATAAAGAACTTTGTCTCGTCGTCGATCATATCCTTCGGCAGAATCGGATCAAACACATACTTTTTGATATCCGCATGAATCTGCTCCTGGGTCACTTTCTCGTCATGCTGTGTGGAGAGTACCACTGCCTCCAGACGGAAAGGCTTGCCGTTTTCGTCATATTCAACGGATACCTGGCTCTTGCCATCCGGACGGAGATAGGGCAGTGTGCCGTCCTTGCGCACCTTGGTCAGCTGCTTGGTCAGCTTGTGAGCCAGGGAGATGGGATAGGGCATATACTCCTGGGTCTCGTTGGTAGCATAGCCGAACATCATGCCCTGATCGCCTGCGCCGATGGCATCCAGCTGGGCATCGTCCATCTGCTTTTCGGCCCCCTGGGTCTTGGCTTCCAGGGCCTTGTCCACGCCCATGGCGATATCTGCGGACTGCTTATCCAGAGCCACCATCACCGCACAGGTGTTGCCGTCAAAGCCCTTCTCCGAAGAATCGTAGCCGATCTCTGTGACGGTCTTGCGCACAATGCCGGCAATGTCGATATTGGCCTTGGTGGTGATCTCGCCCATCACCAGCACGAAACCGGTGTTGGTGCAGGTCTCACAAGCCACCCGGCTGTAGGGATCCTGCTCCATCAGCGCATCCAGCACCGCATCGGACACCGCATCGCAGATTTTGTCGGGATGGCCCTCTGTCACTGATTCCGAAGTAAATAAATGTTTTTCCATATTAGCCTCCTTATTTGAGTTTCGCATATCCCCGGATATGCTGTTTTTAGTTACGCTGCCTCCAGAGCACGAAAAAGTCCGCTCACAAAAAGCGGACTCGAATCTCTGGTTCTTATCCTCTTATTGTTCAAGTACTACTCGCTCAGGTTGGCACCTTCCGTCACCGGGGTTGCCGTGGCTTCACAGATCCTATGTATCTCCACCACTCTGAATAAGAGAA
>CAMWTF010000374.1 GCA_947177105.1 uncultured Lachnospiraceae bacterium
AAATAACAGTTTTACTCAATTTAAAGGGTATATGAAGCTACAGCGAAATTAATTCACAAAAGCAAGGTATTGATAAATTCTCTGGCTTCACATATAATATTTATATCAAAATCAGGAGGTACTGCCTATGCATTCACCCTTAGAAATCGCCAGAAGTTATGTGGAGGTCAGCATACATAAAACGCATCTGTCCGCCTTTAAGATGATCATTCTCGGCATGTTCGCCGGATTTTTCATCGGTTTTGCGGGCATCGGATCCACTACGGCCTCCTCCACCATTGTCAACCCTTCCGCGGCAAAGCTGCTGGGAGCGGTAGTGTTTCCCGCAGGCATGGCCATGGTGCTGATAGCCGGAAGTGAACTCTTTACGGGAAATACACTGATCATTTTGGCTGTATTGGAGAAAAAGATCCCGGCGTTTAAAATGCTGAAGAACTGGTTCTTTGTATTCATTGGCAATTTCCTGGGGGCGGCGCTGGTGGCTTTCGGCGTTGTCTACGGGCATACGCCCAATCTGTTTGGCGGCGATCTGGCAAGCAGCGTTGTGGCGGCGGGCGCATCCCGTTGTAACCTGAGCTTTTCGGAGAGTCTTGTCCGGGGAATCCTGTGCAATATACTGGTCTGCATAGCGGTGTGGATGTCTTTTGGAGCCAAGAATATATCCGGTAAGCTGATGGCCAGCTTCTGGCCCATTATGCTGTTTGTACTCTGTGGATTTGAACACAGTGTGGCGGATATGTATTTCGGCACGGCGGCCCTGCTGGCCTCCCGGGAATATGGGATTGCGGCAGAGGGACTGACATGGGCACGTTTTTTTACCAATTGTATCATCCCTGTGACTCTGGGCAATATCATAGGCGGCGCAGGGGTTGTGGGCTGCGGCTATTGGCTGGGATATCTGCGTCACACGCCGCTGAGCCCTGTGTCCAAGGAGGAGGAGCAGGAAGAACTGGATATCGCAGAGGAGTATTAAAAACTTTATAAGCCATATAAGACAAAGCCTGAGAGCAGTATTTCAGGCTTTGCTTTTGGGCAAATACACGGAAGTATGAATCACAGGGGGATTGCCATGTACAATATCGGAATTTGCGATGATGAACAGGCTTTTGCCACAGAACTGGAAGAAATGATTGGGCAGTATGCCCGGGAGAGCGGTACAAAGATCCGGACCACCCTGTTCCGTAACGGCAGGGAGTTGATAGAAAGCGAAAAAATTGATTTGGATTTGATTTTTTTGGACATTCAGATGGATGTCATGAGCGGGCTGGAGGCGGCAAAACGCATCCGGGCCAGGGACGAGAAGGTAAGCATCATCTTTCTGACTTCCCTGACAAAATACGCGCTGGCGGGCTATGAGTACCAGGCGGTAAATTATATTATCAAGCCCATAAAGTATGTGCGTCTTAAAAGAGAGCTGGACAGGTGGCTGGAGAACTATCGGCGGGAGGACAGGAAGTATCTGCTTGTGACTAACGAGGACGGGCGTCACAGGGTGGATCTGAGTACCCTGCACTATCTGGAAACCTATAACAGGAATGTGAAATTACATACGGACGGCGGAGATTTTATTTCTTACAAAAAGATGAAAGAGTTGGAGGCAGAGCTTGAGGATGCCCATTTTATCCGCTGCCATTCCGGTTATCTGGTGAATCTTTTCTTTGTGAAGCGGGTGGGCAAGCTGGAGATTACCCTGACAGACGGGGAGACCATACCGATCAGCCAGCCCAAGCGCAAGCTTGTCATGGAGAAGCTGGCCGATTATTGGGGGGATCGGTTGTGATGGGGACTATTATTTCTATTCTGGACAGTCTATCTTATATACTGGGCTTTATATATGTTTTTGCTGTCTATAAGGCGATAGCTGTTGTGATTCCCACAAGGAGACACTGGCTGCTGAAAGGGCTGGCTTTTCTGGTACTCTGGAATCTGGCCCCGGTGGTTATCTATTTGAATGACCCATGGAATATTTCCATGGCTCTGGCGGGATTTGCGGCCTATATATTTATTTTCTATTCGGGGAAGTGGGAGAAGAAGGTAACTGCTTTTTTGATTTTTTATCCCATGGTAATAGCCGTTAATTTTTTACAGCAGAATTTGTTCAGCGACCTGTTCTTTGCCGTCAGTCATGCGCCGAACCCGATTTATGACGCCGGCGGCAGCCTGACGAACTGGAGCCCGGAGACTTTGCTGTTTAGTACGGCAATCTACACCCTGTCCCAGGCAGCGCGCCTGTTGTTCTGGGTTGGGGCATGGTTTTTTCTGAGAAGATACCGGCAGCAGATTGCTTCGGAGAAAATGGGAAAGCGGACCTGGCTCATTGCGGACACTGTAATGCTGGTCCCCACCATAGCTGTATTTACCGCCATATTTTTTATCACTCAGGCCAACTATATTGTGTATCCACTGTGTGTGGTCATTATACTGGGGGGCCTGGTGGGTATCTCCCTCATTGCCTATATGAGCCGTGCGGAACAGACGGCCCGTGAAGCCCTGCGGCTCCAGCAGCAGTATGCCTATTATGAGGAGAAGCTTAAGTCGGAGGAGACCGTCCGGAAGCTGTATCACGATATGAAAAACCATCTTCTGCTGCTGGAGAAGCAGAACAGCTCTGAGACCCGGCAGATGGCTGCGGACCTGCGCCAGCAGATCGCTGAGTACGAAGATTATATCCATACAGGCAATGATTTTCTGGATATCATTATCCGGGATAAGGCAAGGCAGGCCAAGGAGGACCAAATTGACTTTTCCGCAGTGATTCACTTTGAACAGGGTGGATTTTTGGAGCCCATAGACATCAGCACCATCTTCGGCAATGCTCTGGACAACGCCCTGGAGGCCAGCTTAAAGCTCCCCAAGGAGCAGCGTCTGGTTATGGTGAAGGCGGAGTGCGTGAGGGATATGCTGTCCGTGGTGGTGGAAAATAACTGTCTGCCTGATGA
>CAMWTF010000375.1 GCA_947177105.1 uncultured Lachnospiraceae bacterium
CCATGTACGCCAAATTCTTAGCCGTGGGAGCCTGGCCTTCGTCATTGATCTTGGCCCACCAGTCCGTCATCACCAGCCCCTCATACCCCCACTCCTGCCGCAGAATCGTTGTCAGCAGATCATAGTTACCCGCCGTCCAAAGACCGTTGACAGCCCCATAGGTGGTCATAATGGCATATGCACCGCCCTCCTTAACAGCAATCTCGTATCCTTTCAAATAGATTTCCCGCAGGGCCCGTTCCGAGACGACGGAATCGTACAGACTGCGATGATGCTCCTGGTTATTGGCGGCAAAATGCTTCAAAGCCCCCGTGACCTGATACCGGCCCATGCCCCTTATCTGAGCGGCGGCCATCTTGCCAGTCAGCAGCGGATCCTCAGAAAAATATTCAAAATTCCGCCCATTCAGAGGATGTCTGTGAATATTCATTCCAGGCCCCAGCAAGATATCAATGCGGTTCCTGCGCAGTTCCGCCCCCTCCATCTCGTAGAGCCGCTCCACCAGTTCCTCGTTAAAACTACATGCCAGGCAAGTTCCGTTGGGCAGACAGAAGGCGTAAGTCCCGCAGTCCATGCGGATGCCGGAAGGCCCGTCCGCACAGCAACCGCAGGGGATCCCAAAATCTGCCAGCGCCTGTGTGACCCCGCCGAAAGCTGCCGCCGTTCCCGGCGTCACCTTGGGAGAACACATGCCCTCGCCCCGGACAATGCAGCACAAATCTTCATCACTGAGCTGGGAAACAAATTCCTCTAGGGAAATTTTGTTGTCATAGACATCTGCCAGGCGATACCCCTTGTCCCCGGTATAGGGCAGCTTTGTCTTGACACATTCCCTGCTCCTCTGCGCCATGCTGTAGCTGCGCAGAGGCGTTTTTTCCCAGGAAAGAACCAGCTTTCCATCCTGGTCCAGGATCGGCTTCATTCGCTGGTACTGAGTCACAGGAGCCAGCGCCTGTCTGCACTGCTCCAGGATCTGCGTCTCCTCCACTCTCATGCATCCGGCAGGTCCGGCGCTTCTCACATCCCCGCCCACATAGAAATGATACGCCCCTGCCTCCAGCACATAGCAGGATCTATGGCCTGTCAATCCGCCGTCATCGTAGGAGGCAAAAATCGCCTGTTCCGCTTTCAACACAAGTTCCTGTTCCTCCCCCGGCGCCAGACACCTGGTCTTGGCAAAGGCCACCAGCACACGCAGCGGTTTCCCCAGCACCCCCTGGGGCGCTTCGGCGTATACCTGCACTACCTCTTTTCCCGCATATGGGCCGGTATTCTTTACCCTTACACGGAAAACACAGCCGTCCTCCTCTGTCTCCATATCCCAATTCAAAGCAAAGGAAGTATAGGACAGCCCGAACCCAAAGGGATAAAGCACTTTCTCCCTGGCCGGAGCAAAGGTCTCAAAATAGCGGTATCCCACATAGATATCCTCTTCATACCGATTGCCCTCATCGCCGCCGAAATTGGCAAAGGAGGGATAGTCTTCCACTGATAGGGCAATGGTGTCCGCCAGCTTGCCGCAGGGACTCACCCGGCCCATGAGAACGTCCGCCACCGCATGTCCGCCCTCCATACCGCCCTGCCATACATAGAGCACCGCCTGGGGCTGATAGGTTTCCATCCATTTCATATCAATGATGCTTCCCACATTCAGCGCCACAATCACCCGGTCAAATGCCCCGCAAACCTGTCGCAGCATTTCCTCCTCTTCCTCCGAGAGAAAATAGCTGCCCCTTTCGCTTCTGGCATCCTTGTCCTCACCTGCCGTGCGCCCAATGATCACCAGCGCCGTATCGCTCTGGGCCGCTACCTCTCTCACAACATCGCCGTCAAGGGGCATCTCCTGCTGGCTCCAGGGTTCCTGGGCCCAGCCGCAGCCCTTGTCAAAGGGATGCTCCTTGATCCATTCCCGGTAAACCTGCTCCAGCTTTTGGTTCAGCGCCAGCTTCTCTTCCTTCAAGGCATCCAAAATCCCCACCACATACCTGGTATTGATCATGCCCCCAGAGCCTGTGCCGCTCTTGTAGTAGTCAAACTGTATCCTCCCAAAGACTGCCAGCCTCTCCCCTTCTTTCAGAGGGAGAACTTGCTTATCATTTTTTAACAGGACCGCCCCCTCCGCAGCGGCCTCCCTCGCCAGCCGGGCATACGCCTCCCAGTCTATCGCATATCTGTTTCCCATCCTCTCCAAACCTCCAGTCCTCTCTTGATTAGATTTCCCTTTCCGCCCGGCACGTGTTGCCCCATTGCGTCACATGTGCCGGGCAGAAGTTGAAAAACCTTAACGCTCATCCGTTAAATGCCCATCCGGGCCATAATGTCCGCCCACGCCTCCTCGTCAATCTCCTCATCCCGGAACAGTTTCCGCTTGTCGGCATCCGTGATCTCGCGGATCACTTTGCAGGGATTTCCTGCGGCGATACACCAATCGGGGATATCTTTGGTCACCACACTGCCTGCGCCGATAACCACATTGCTGCCAATATGTACACCGGGACAGACTACCGTGTTGCCCCCCAGCCACACATTATCCCCTATAGTCACTTCCTTGCCGTATTCATAGGCGGAGTTGCGGGCTGTTGGGTGGACGGGATGCCCCGCCGTGTAGATAGCCACATTGGGCGCCATCTGGCAGTTGTCACCAATCTTGATCTTTGCTACATCCAAAAGCGTACAATTGTAGTTTGCAAAAAAATTTTTCCCCACTTCAATATGTTTCCCATAATCACAATAAAAGGGCGGATTGATAAAGGCCCCCTCCGACTTGCCCAGAAGCTCCTTCACCACCTGGCCTATCCCTGCAAAATCAGACCGATCCATAAAATTCAATTTCTGCAAAATCCTCCTGCACTTAAACTGCTCCTCAATAACGCTGCCATCCGAAATATAAGCCATCTGTGCATCTCTGCGTTCTCTGTTTGTCATTCTTC
>CAMWTF010000376.1 GCA_947177105.1 uncultured Lachnospiraceae bacterium
GCCCTTTTGGATCAGTTCCTGCAATTCCTCCTCCACCGCCTCCAGCTGGCCCACCCACTCCGGCAGGCTGCCCACAATCCAGGAAAAAAGCACCCACACCAAGACCACCAGCAGTCCGCAACCCAGTATCAACAGCAGAATAGCGCCCACCTGCCGATGAATATGGAGCCTGGCCTGCAGATTTTTTAGAAACGGGCCAAAAATAGTCACAAACAACATAGCTACCAGAATCGGTGAAAAAAGCGGCGTCAGATATTGCAGAAAAAAATACACTACTGTGGTGATCAACAATAGTGTAATGATTTTGCTCTGTTTGACCTTCTCCAGCATACCCAACCTCCGCTCTGCATGGGTCGCCGCACATGGCCCCCAAAATACTACGGATAGTATGTGGAAAAAAAGACATTTTATTCCCGGCTCATCCAGGCAGGAACAATCTCACGGGAAATCTCCCTGCCTGTCACCGGATGCCGCAGACTTATCTCGCAGGCGCACAGGGCCGTCTGCAATATTCCCAGACGCCTGCTCTCCGCCAGACTCTCCTGTGTGCCGTATTTTCGGTCTCCCAGAATGGGCATTCCCGCATGGGACAGCTGACACCGGATCTGGTGAAAACGCCCCGTTTCTATGTTAATGTCCAAACATGTGCAACGCAGCCCTGCTGTGGTGTCGTATGCCGCATCACCCAGTGCTTTGCCGCTTATGTCAAAGCTCCCGGCAGCTTTCCTTACCTCTGCCGGTCTTACCCAATATTGCAGCACCGCTTTCTGGGCCCCCTGGGTCCCCTCCAAAACTACTTTGGACAGGCTGCCCTCCTTACGCAGGTAATCCACCAGTCGGCCGCTCTCCTGCAGAGGCTGTCCATGGACCAGCGCACAGTACCGCTTACGCAAAATGCCCTCGGCCAGCTGGCGGCTCAGCGCTGCAGCCGCCTTGGGGCTGCGGGCAAACACCAGCAGGCCCTCCACAGGCTGATCCAGCCGGTGTATGATTCCCAGATAGCCGCCGCCCAGATAATTTTTTAATTCGCTGGCCACATCGGGCTGACTGACGCCGGCTGACTGAGTGGCCAGACCTGCCGGCTTGTGACAGATCAGGATATCCTGGTCCTCATAGATAACTTTTGTTTTCATTTTCGGATTAATCTTTCCTCTCATCCCCCCAGAAGAACAAGGCCACCGTGCCGGGACCGGTATGACTGCCGATGGTTGTGCCGATATCGTTGATCTCCACCTTGCCCTGCAGCTTGGGAAATGCCTGCTCCACCAGCTCCGCCACGGCTTTGGCGTCCCCCATGCAGGCCGACTGGGAGATATAGCACTTGCCGCTGTAATCCGCTCCGTCCTGGACATGTTCTTTCATCTTGTCCACCGTAGCCTGAATGACCTTACGCTTAGTGCGTAATGCCCTCGGCCAGCTGGCGGCTCAGCGCTGCAGCCGCCTTGGGGCTGCGGGCAAACACCAGCAGGCCCTCCACAGGCTGATCCAGCCGGTGTATGATTCCCAGATAGCCGCCGCCCAGATAATTTTTTAATTCGCTGGCCACATCGGGCTGACTGACGCCGGCTGACTGAGTGGCCAGACCTGCCGGCTTGTGACAGATCAGGATATCCTGGTCCTCATAGATAACTTTTGTTTTCATTTTCGGATTAATCTTTCCTCTCATCCCCCCAGAAGAACAAGGCCACCGTGCCGGGACCGGTATGACTGCCGATGGTTGTGCCGATATCGTTGATCTCCACCTTGCCCTGCAGCTTGGGAAATGCCTGCTCCACCAGCTCCGCCACGGCTTTGGCGTCCCCCATGCAGGCCGACTGGGAGATATAGCACTTGCCGCTGTAATCCGCTCCGTCCTGGACATGTTCTTTCATCTTGTCCACCGTAGCCTGAATGACCTTACGCTTAGTGCGTATCTTGGCTCTGTTGATCAGCCGCCCCATGTAATCCACATTAAGCAGCGGGCAGATATTCAACACGCTTCCCACGATTCCGGCAGCCTTGGATACACGGCCTCCTCGGATCAGATAAGTCAGGTCAGTGGTGAAGAACCAGTGCTGCAGCTTTAATTTATTGTCCTCCGTCCAGTGATACAACTCCTCCACACCCATGCCGCCGTCCCGCAGATCTGCCAGCTTGTCCATCAACAGGCCGTAGCCAGAGGAGGCCGCCAGAGAATCCACCACATAGATCTTGCGGTCGGGATATTTTTCCAGCAGTGTGTCTCTTGCAATCAACGCGGAATTTATGGTACCGGAGATGCCGCTGGACAGTGTCAGGTGCAGAATATCTTTTCCCTGTTTTAAAAAGCCCTCAAAGTAACACTCATACTCCTCCACATTGATCTGGGAGGTCTTGGTATCCGCCCCCTGCGCCATTGCCTCATAAAAATCCGACAGCGGAATGGATTTGCCCAAATCGTCCATATACTGCTTTCCTGCCAGTTCAAAGTGAAAACAGATGTAATGGATATCCCTTTCCTTAAGCTGTTCCTCTCGCAGATCCACCGTGGAACTGCAACTTAAAATGTAATCGCTCATCTCAAGCCCCTCCTAATTCTTTGCCATTTGCTCACTATACCTTAATTCCGTGTACTTCAGTACACATTCTGTTCAGAAGAGCTAAACGCAGAGCGTTTTGCTCACTATACCTTGAAGCGATATCCTACGCCCCATATAGTCTCTATATACTGTGGCTTGGCAGTGTCAACCTCTATCTTCTCACGGATTTTCTTGATATGCACCGTGACAGTAGCGATATCCCCTATGGAATCCATATCCCAGATCTCCCGGAACAGCTCTTCCTTGGTAAAGACATGGTTCGGATTCTCCGCCAGAAATGTCAGCAGTTCAAACTCCTTGGTGGTAAAGGTCTTTTCCACACCGTCAACATACACTCGGCGGGC
>CAMWTF010000377.1 GCA_947177105.1 uncultured Lachnospiraceae bacterium
AGATGATGCTGCTGGCGGCGCGAAGAGGAGAGGATCGGCAGAAGTATGTGGCTGAGATCCGGCGGATTTTGGCAACCGGTCTTAACGTGACGGATTTTGGATGGACGGATGTGGCCGGTTTTGCCGCTCTGGCGGTGCTGACAGATTTTCGGCAGAACGCGGGGGAGGAGATTCAGGAAATTTTCCGCCGCCAGGTGCTAAAGGAGGCGCAGCGGCTGGCGGATCTGGGTACCCAAAACGTCTTTGACATGGCTATGGAGCCGACGGATTTCTGCTGGGGCAGCAGCATGGTGGTGACCAACAGGGGCATTCTGTTGGCGCTGGCCTGCGAAATATTACAGGCCCGGATCAATGGGATGTCTCAGGACCAGGCCCAGGAGGCAGCTGCCCGCATTGCCCGCTATCAGGAGGTGATTCAGGCCCAGACCGATTATCTGCTGGGCAAGAATATAACAGGCTATAGTTTTGTCACGGGATATGGAGACCATGCATACAGGCATCCTCATCTGCGCACCACAGCGGCGGACGGCATTGAGAAGCCCATGGCGGGCTGGGTGTCCGGCGGTCCCAACGGAAAACCGGGGGATGAACTGGCCATCCGGGAGATCCCTGAGGGTACTCCCCCCATGAAATGCTACCTGGACCGGGAGGAGTGTTATTCTTTGAACGAGATGACCATCTATTGGAACTCATCGGCGGTGTTTGTGACGGCGTTTTTGCGCAGCATGGCGTCGGCAGGTTAGAATATGCGCTGGCAGGGGATATGCGGAACGTAAACAGGAGGTAAGGGATGAATACATTTCAGTATCAGGTGGTCAGCATAGACGGTGACTATGCCCATCTGAGGCGGATCGACGAGGAATCGGAGGAACTGAAGCTGGTGGCCAGGGCATTGCTGCCGCCGGAGATCACGGAGGGCACGAAGCTCCTCTATGAGTGGATGCAGTACAGCATTTTGGAGTAGAAGCAGCGGGATTTTCCAATGGACTGTTCTAAAAAAGATCACGCCGAATAATAGTACTGTTTTAAATGACAATAGGAACATAAAATAAGGAGGAAGAAGTATGAGCGAGAAAAGAGTTTATCACAATCCGGTGCAGAGGGGATTTTTCCCCGATCCATCGGTGATTCGGGTGGGGGAGGACTATTATATGGTCAACTCCAGTTTCCAGTATTTCCCTGCCATTCCCATCTCCCATTCCCGGGATATGGTACACTGGCATATCATCGGACATGCCATCAGCAATCCGGAGTGGCTGGACATCAGCGATATCAGGGATTCCCACGGCATCTGGGCGCCGGATATCTCCTATGTGGACGGAAAATTCTATGTCTTTGCCACGCTGCGGCTCAACGCGGACGGCAAGCGGGACAACAATGTGATGCGCAGGCAGCTGGTGATGGTGTCCGATAAGCCGGAAGGCCCCTACAGCAAGCCCGTCTGCCTGGAGGTGGACAATATTGATCCCTCTCATTTTGTGGATGATGACGGAAGTAGGTATATGATTATCGCCAAGGCAGCCCAGACCGTGCCGCTCAGTGAGGACAGTCTGCGGGTGGCCGGGGAGATGAAGACAGCCTGGGACGGCACGGGTGAGCGATGCTCCGAAGGCCCTCATCTGCTGAAAAAGGACGGCTATTACTATGCCATGGTGGCGGAGGGCGGCACCGGCTATGGGCATGGCATCAATATGGCCCGCAGCAAAAGTATGTACGGCCCCTATGAAAATTCCCCCTACAACCCGGTGATGCGGCAGATGGATCCTGAAGCTCCCATTCAGCGCTCCGGTCACGGCAAGCTGGTGCAGGATCAGAATGGGCAGTGGTGGTGCTATTATCTCTGCGGCAGACCCAACGGGGGAAAATATACTACCGTGGGCCGGGAGTCTGCCCTGGACCCGGTGCGGTGGACGGAGGACGGCTGGCTGACCATCAACGAAGGCAAGGGCCCCAGCCTGGAGCAGACAGCCCCGGATCTGCCGGAGTGCGTTTTTGAGAGGAACTTGTTTGACGACTTCAACGAGGAAAAGCTGAACCTGGAGTGGGAGTTTGTGCGCAATCCTGACAACGGTTCCTGGTCTCTGACAGAGCGGCCGGGATACTTCCGCATCTGGACCAGGGACGGGCAGCTTAACGAGATCCGCTCCAAGAACACGCTGCTACGCCGGGAGCAGGAACTGTCCTACACAGCGGAGACCAAGCTGGAGTACTATCCGGACCACGACGGGGAGCAGGCGGGACTGACCTGTTATTACAGCACGGCCACCTATGCCCGCTGTGCCCTGTGCTATGAGGGGGGCCGCAAAATCCAGCTGGTGATCAACCGAAACCACGGAGAGGAACTGATGGCGGAGATCCCGGATGTAAAGGAGGCGCCTGTCTACCTGAAGGTGGTGGTGGATAAGCTGACCCGCAGCTTTTACTACAGCTATGACGGCCAGGACTGGCAGAGCGTGGGCGTACTTGAGAACTGTATCTACCTCTGCGATGAGGGAGTTCCCGACGATCCCAAGCGCCACACCGGTACGCTGGTAGGCATCTACGCCAACAACGGCGGCTGCGGCTGCCGTAAGAGCGCGGATTTCGACTATTTTAAGTATGAGGATTGAAGAGAGTTATAAGCTTCGCAATGATCAATATCCGGGGGCAGGGGTCCAAGACTAGAGGTCCCCTGCCCCCGAAGCCAGGATATTGCTTGCGCAACTGTGTAAGGCGGATAATTAGGTGATGCCGGTCCCCGGAACGGAAGATTTGGCAAGACGTTGAACATGAGCATGGTGGAGAAATGAGTATAGTATTGCTGGAATCAGCTGTTATGCATACAACCTGTGGTTGAGTTCGTAAAATGTTTGATAAACAAATATAGAATTGTTTTGCAGAGGGATATGT
>CAMWTF010000378.1 GCA_947177105.1 uncultured Lachnospiraceae bacterium
CAATATAGAAGTTATTGCGTTCTCTTTCCCCGGTCAGACTAAAACACATAATTCAGGAGAATACAGATGGAAAAAGCGAGAATCAGCAGCATAGAAGTAAAAGAACTGGCACGTTCCCTGGGGGCCGACCTGTGTGGAATAGCCGGAGTGGACCGTTTCTCAGAGGCGCCGGAGGGATTTCATCCTCTGGATGTATTTCCGGCATGTAAATCCGTCATATCCTTTGCGATGAGATTCCCGGTGGGAACGCTGGCATGTAAGACGCCGGTTCCCTATACAAGGGTCAGGAACTCCATCACGCCCAGGCTGGACGCTCTGGCTCTTGACCTCTGCATAGAACTGGAGCGGCGGGGAGTCACCGCGGTGCCCATTCCCACCAACGAGAGTGTTTGGGACGAAAAGACCGGGAGATATCGCTCCATAATCTCTCAGAAACATGCCGCCCAGGCGGCGGGACTGGGAACCATAGGACGCCACTCTCTGCTGATCACGCCGGAGTTTGGGAGCATGGTCTGGCTGGGCTGTATCCTGTGCGACACTCTGCTGGATGCGGACCCGCTGAGAGAGCGAATCTGCACAGACTGCAATAGATGCGTGGAAGTCTGCCCCATTCATGCCTTAGATAACACTGACCTGAACCAGGGCGCCTGCTGGGACTATGCGTTTGGAGACGATGAGAGCCGGAAGATTTGGGTGATTTCCTGCCATAAATGCAGGGATATCTGTCCGTATAACTTGGGGACGGAGAATAGCAAGTTGACGCAGTAGACAATGCTCTTCAAGGATTGGGACACTGGCAGGGTGCAAAAGGGGAAGCAATTTCCACAGAAAGGAGTCACTATGAAAATATTAATACTGGGCGGAACAAGATTTTTTGGCATACCAATGGTGGAGGAACTGCTTCGCCAAGGGCATGACGTGACAATCGCCACCAGACAGCGGGCGGGAGACAGCTTCGGGGACAAGGTCCGCAGGCTGCGGATCGAGCGCACGGATCCGACATCCATGGAAAGCGTTCTAAAAGGTAGTAGATATGATGTGGTGTATGATAAAATCGCCTATTGTTCCAATGATATCAAAAATGCCATGGATGTTCTGGACTGTGGAAAGTATATCTATATGTCCAGCACCTCCGTTTATGACTTGAAAAGAGACACCAAAGAGGAGGATTTTGACGGGGCGAACGGGAAACTGATCTGGTGCTCAAGAACGGATTTCCCCTATAGTGAAATAAAGCGTCAGGCGGAATACGCCCTGTGGCAGAGATACGGGGATCGGAATTGGATAGCGGTCAGATATCCCTTTGTGGTGGGGCGGGATGACTATACCAAGCGGCTGCTGTTCTATGTGGAACATGTGATGAAGTCGTTGCCCATGCACATCGACAATCTGGAGGAGCAGATGGGCTTCATCCATTCAGACGAGGCAGGGAAGTTCATGGCCTTCCTGGCAAAGCAGAATATCACAGGCACCCTGAACGGCTGTTCCCACGGCACGATCTCTCTGAGGGAGATTCTTGACTATGTGGAAAAAAAGTCGGGTACAAAAGCAATCATAAGCGGGCAGGGAGAGGCGGGTCCCTATAATGGTACAATGGAGTACAGTATCAATACGGAGAGAGCGGAAAACCTGGGATTTCATTTTTCCCATATAAGCGATTGGATATATGATCTGCTGGATTACTATATAGAGCAGGTGAAAATGAAATATTAAAATCGGAGATTGCGGAGAAAAACGGCGCGTCGAGCCGCATTTTCGCGGGGAACTATTGCGTCAGCAATCCCTGTAGGGATGAATGTATTTCCGGGATCAAAGGCATTGCCGACAAATACATTATACAGGGAAATGTGGAGAAATACCCGGAAAAGCTGGTGGGGCAGGAGCCCGCGCTTGACTGGCCAGAAGCCCCAGTACCCAATGCTCTCGTAGTTTCTGATATGCAGAAACTTGTGGGCGGGAAGCTCTGCGTTTTGCTCATTTTACCACAAACGCACACGCGGTTCCACAAAATTTTGCTAAAGTCCCACTTTGACGGTATTTTGAAATATCATTTGTGATTGGAGGGGAAATATGGTACAATGTTCCTAAAAGGGCGGCGCCATGCGGGCGGGAGCTTCCGCAGGCCCCAGGCAGCTGTAAAGCAAAAATACGATAGGAGGATGGGACTATGAAGCTAATGTTTATAGGTGCGGACCATGAAGTGACGGGGAGTTGTCATTACCTGGAGGTAGACGGCAAGCATATTCTGGTGGATTACGGCATGGAGCAGGGGGTCAATGTGTTTGAGAATATGCCCCTGCCTGTGGATGAGGCGCTGATTGACTATGTGTTTCTGACCCATGCCCATATCGATCATTCCGGCCTGCTGCCCCTCTTGTATGCCAAGGGCTTTCGGGGGCAGATCTATATGACCCATGCCACGGCGGATCTGTGCAGCATCATGCTTCGTGACTGTGCCCATATCCAGATGGCCGAGGCGGAGTGGAAGAACCGTAAGGCCAAAAGGAGCGCGTCCCAGCCCGCCATGGATCCCCTCTACACCATGGAGGATGCGGAGGGCTGTATCAAGCGTATTGTAGCCTGCGGTTACGACACGGAGATCCAGGTCGCCGAGAATATAAAGATCCGTTTTACGGACATCGGGCACCTGCTGGGCTCCGCCAGTATAGAGGTATGGCTGACGGAGAATGACACCACCCGCAAGCTTGTATTTTCGGGAGATATCGGCAATAAAGACCTGCCATTGCTCAGGGATCCTCATCCCACCCGGGAGGCGGACTATGTCATTATGGAGTCCACTTATGGGGATCGGTACCACGGCAAGGATAAGCTGGACTATGTGGCGGCGCTGGCCCAGATCCTGCAGGAGACCTTTGAC
>CAMWTF010000379.1 GCA_947177105.1 uncultured Lachnospiraceae bacterium
ATGTACGATGCCACCAACTTTATCAAGGTGTTTCAGGGTGTGCTGCTGGAGAGGACCCAGGATACGGTGGGGAATCTGCTGCAGCTGTTTGGGTATATTGAGGAAAGAGGTTTTCTGTCTGTCAGGGGCCTGATCTCCATGCTGGCTTTTGGTTTCCTGGCGGGAATTGTGTTCCTGACTCTGCGGTGCGGCAGACTGCTGACCGGGGAGTGGGAGAAGTCAGCGGCGGGGCAGGAACGGCCCTCCCGACTGACCCACAGCCGCCTGACGCTGTGGGTTTTCGTGACGGCGTTCGTGCTGAACACCTTTGTTTTCCTGTTCACCACCAGCACCATTGTGGCAAGGTACTATATCACTGTGTTTATGTTCGTATTGCCCTTGCTGTGTATTTATTATGAATATGAGAGGCTGCCGCTGGACCGGCTGCTCTTAGCGCTGCTGCTCTGCGGCGCGCTGGGGCTTACCACGGCAAAATGTGTTTATTCCTATATAGATAAGGATAAAAATGAGGACAAAAAGCCCGTCGCCGCCTACCTGGAGGAGCAAGGGTATACCTTTGGCTATGCCAGCTACTGGAACGGCAATATCATAACGGAGCTGACGGACGGTGCGGTGGAGGTAGCCAATATCCATGAGATAGACAAGATGGATATGTTCACCTGGTCCAGCCCCATGAGATATTATCAGGAGGGATACCACGACGGCAAGACCTTTATTCTGCTGACGGCCCAGGAGGCGGCGGAATATGCCCGGGTGCCGGTGATTGCGGCGGGAAAAGTGGTCTATGAACAGCAGGGCTATGTGGTGCTCCACTTTGATTCGGTGGAAGAGCTTTGGCACACGGTGGAAGTCATGCCATAAAAGGAGGCGCTTGATGAAGTCTTTTTTATTGTCGCGATTGTTTACAAAGCGGACCCTGTATACACTTTGTTTTATTGCACTGAATGCAGTGGATTTCGTATGCAGCACCCAGAATGGGGATATCAGCAGGACGGCGGCCAATGCCACAGGACTGGCGCTGCTGTTTATTATTGCCAGCCAGTATCCGGTCAGGGATCTGCTGACTCCGTTAAATTATGTATGGTCGCTTTTATGCGCGGCGGTGCTTGTGGCGGCTGCGGCATCGGGGCGTGATAGTATTATGCATATATATGTGTGGGCTTTTGTCCTGGCGGTTATCAATGTCTGGTGGATTTTTATTTATGGGAAATATCTGGCTGTCAGATTCTGGCGCGAGAGAAAACAGACGCAGGGCCGATGGGCCATGCCGGGTCTGACAGGCCGGATATGGATCGCCATGACGGCGCTGATGACTGCCTCCCGCAGCGGCAAGGTGTGGCCGATATGGTTTCTGGCCATGTTCGGCATGTTTTACGTAACTAAGTACAGCGAAAAAGACAGGAACGCGCTGATGGACGGCATGGTGGACGGAACGATTCTCTCCTTCTTTATGCTGCAGATATTTGCCTACGGTTTCAGGCCCTATGACACGGTGAGATATATCGGCGCATTCAGCAACAGCAATATTACCGCTCTGCACTATCTGCTGGTTTATATCATGGTGCTCTTTAAACTGCATCTGCTGCATCAGCGAGAGGCAAAAAAAGGCTGGAAGCTTTTCTATTTTGTGGGCGCCTGCGGGCTGCTGGGTTTTATGTTCCTGACTATGGGACGCACCGCATGGGTGACGGCTTTTCTGCTCACCGTGCTGTATGGCGTATTGATAGTCCGGCAGATATGGCGGAAAAAGTGGAAGGCGGTATTGGGGCGTTTTCTGGCGCTGGGTATGACGGCGCTGCTGCTGTTTCCGGCAGTGTTCGCCACAGTTCGCTGGCTTCCCACAATATTGCATCATCCTATATGGTTTCTGGATGAATACAACGTGGATAAGGTACATTCCTTTGACCCGCCGGATTCCTGGAAATATATTGAGATAGATGAATTTCTGGAGACTGTGCTGGGACGGATATGGAGGACATTTCAGATCGGCAGAGTCAGCGACCCTTTCCTGTTGGTGGCACAGGCAGCGGAGGAAGAAGAGATCATGGAGCTTGTGGGACCTGAGGGCATGGACAGAGGCTTAAATGTTCGTTTCAGTATATACAAGACCTATCTGGAGAATCTGAACCTGACAGGCCACAGTTCACAGGAGGGACATTATCATATTAGAGATAGCGAGTATATAGTATGGCATGCTCATAATGTATGGCTGCAAGTGGCATATGATTACGGAATCCCCACTGGCATTCTGTTCCTTGTCATAACGGTATTGCTGTTGAAAACACATTATCAGAGCATGAAAGTACATGCGGATAACAGCTATGCGGTCATTCCTTTTTTCTTTTGTGTGCTGTTTTTCTGCTATGGAACCATGGAGATGGTATGGAATATCGGACAGCTGGTATTGGTTTTGTTTTTTGTGATCCAGCATCCGCAGATCGTCCGATCTGAGAATCGGCAGTGTGGGGGATGTGCGGTGGAAACGCCTGTTGTATCGGGCGGACGGGAGTCGGCATGAAGTGGAAGGAAAAAATGAAACGCAATAAATGGCAGTTGGCAGCGCTGGTTCTGGTGCTGCTGGTGCAGTGCTTTTTTATCAGCGAGAAACAGGGCTACCATATGGATGAACTGCTGACCTTTGAGCTCGCCAACGCGGAGTACAATCCCTGGATTGTGCCCACCCAGCCGGTGGGGCGTCTGGCAAAGTTCATGCAGCAGGAGATTTACGGGGACAGCTTGGGCGAAACCCTGCGTAATATTATGGACACAGTGGCGGATGTGCTGCGCAACAGAGGAAACAGTAAGCTGCTCATCTATCTGGCTGATGTCTACGAATAACCGGTTTGGATCACGGG
>CAMWTF010000380.1 GCA_947177105.1 uncultured Lachnospiraceae bacterium
GAGGCGCCCACCTCCTTGCCCAGCCCCGGGGAGGTAAGCCGGTACGCCGCATTTTCCACGCATTCCCTTCTGCCTGCGATATAGCCGCCGATGGGGGCCAGTCCGCCGCCGGGATTCTTGATCAGGGATCCCACCACCATATCCGCTCCCACGTCGCTGGGCTCCATAGTCTCCACAAACTCCCCATAGCAGTTGTCCACCATGCAGATCACATCCGGTTTGATTCCTTTCACAAAGGCGATCAACTCCCCGATTCCGGCCACGGACAGAGTGGGCCGGGTCTGGTAGCCCTTGGAACGCTGGATGGTCACAAGACGAGTGCGCTCGTTTATGGCCCGGCGGATATTTTCATAGTCAAAGCCGCCGTCCGGCAGCAGATCTACCTGGGCATAGGTCACGCCATATTCCGCCAGGGATCCTTTGGAGGGCCGGATGCCGATGACCTCCTCCAGGGTGTCATAGGGTTTTCCCACCGGGGAGAGCAGTTCGTCTCCGGGCCGCAGGTTGCTCATGAGGGCCAGGGCCAGGGCGTGGGTGCCGCAGGTGATCTGGGGGCGCACCAGGGCATCCTCCGTATGGAACACAGAGGCGTAGACCTGTTCCAGAGTATCCCGGCCCAGATCGTTGTAGCCATACCCTGTTGTGCCCAGCAGGCAGGCTTCGCTGACCTGCCGGGACTGCATCCCCTTTAACACTTTCAACTGATTGTATTCCGCCGTGGCGTCTATCCCGGCGAAACGCTCCTTCAGGCTCTCTGCCACAGTCTCCCCATATTCGAAAACTTCTCTGGAAACCCCCAGCGCCTCATACATTTCGTATCCAATATTCATAAAAACTCCTTGTATTCAATTCTTTTTCTTATGTGCCCCCATTCGAGCATCTGCAGAGCAAACACATCCGCAATGCGGCATAATTCATATTTTTTAACTGGAGAAAGGCATAGAGGACAAAATTCCGGCCGCCTGCAGGTGCCGCTGCATGACCTCCAGAATTTTCCTATCATCATATCCAAAATCTGGCTTATTTATCCAAATCACATCTTTTTCCCTGCGAAACCAGGTCAGCTGCCGCTTGGCAAAGTGCCGGGTATCCCGCTTTATGCGGTAGACAGCCTCCGTGAAAGTGGTCTCTCCCTCCAGATAATCCAGGATCTCCTTGTAGCCCAGGCCCTGCATGGACACCATATCCCGGCGGCATCCCCGGGCCGTCAGACGGCGCACTTCCTCCACCAGCCCCTCTTCCAGCATTTTATCCACCCGCTCCTCAATGCGCCGGTAAAGCTTCTCCCGGTCATCATTCAGCACAAAGTAGCAATATCGGTAGGGGGACTTCCTTTCAGCCTCCCTCTTGTTGTGAACCGAGATTTTTTCCCCAGTGAGATGATAGAATTCCAGCGCCCGGATCACACGCTTTATGTTGTGGGCATGGATGGCCTCAGCCGCCGCCGGATCCACTGCGGCCAGCATTTCATGCAGGATCTGGGGACCCTTCACTGCGGCCAGCTGTTCCAGATGCTTGCGGTAATCGGTATTTTCCTCGTTCTCCGTAAAGTCAATATCCCGCAGCAGGGCCTGGATATAAAAGCCCGTGCCCCCGGTGAGAACGGGGATATGCCCCCGCTCGTAGATGCCCTCCATAGCCTGCCTGCACAGCTTCTGGAACACCACCACGTTGAAATCCTGATCCGGGTCCAGCACGTCAATGAGATGGTGGGGGACTCCCTGCATCTCCTGGGGACGGATCTTGGCAGATCCGATGTCCATGCCCCGGTAGACCTGCATGGAGTCCGCAGAAAGAATCTCCCCTCCTGCCATTTTGGCCAACTCAATAGACAGCGCTGTTTTTCCCACCGCCGTGGGGCCTGTCAGTACAATCAAAGATCTCATCGCTTAAACTTTTTCTCCATTTCATATTTGCTCATGGATATGATGGTGGGCCGTCCATGGGGGCAGTTGTAGGGATTGTCCAGCGTCAGCAGTTCGTTGATGAGCTGCTGGGCCTCCTGGGTGCTGAGTCGGTTGTTGCCTTTCACCGCCGCCTTACAGGACATGGAGGCGATTTTTTCCCGCACCGCCGTCAGGTCTCCCCGGATCCCTCCCTCCAGAAGGTCATCCAGCACCGACAGGAACAGTTCCTTTTCCTGACAGCCATAGAGATCCACCGGCACACTGCGCAGGGCATATTCGCTGCCGCCGAAAGGCTCCACCTCAAAGCCCAGCTCCGCAAAGACGGGCGCGTACTCTTTATAGGCGGTTTCCTCCTGTCCCGTAAGGCTCACGATAATGGGGGGCATGAGGTTCTGAGTCACCAGGTTCTTTTCATGATACTGTTTCATGAACCGCTCAAATTTCACTTTCTCGTGGGCCGCATGCTGGTCGATAATAAACAGTTTGTCCTCGTATTCAATCAGCCAGTAGGTGTCAAACACCTGGCCGATCAACTTAAAATACACTCGCTTTTCCGGGGTCAGCACCTTATCCTCAAACAGCTCCCCCTGGCGGTAATCCTGCATCTGCCAACGGTCCGCCTCATAGCGCATCTCCTCCATGACCCGGTACTGCCTGGTACGGTTCACCTCGAAGGGTTCCGGGGCCGCCTGGGGTTTTTCCCTCTTATCGCTCAGAGACAGTTCCTGTATTCCGTCTTCGGTTTTGCGGGAAGGGATTTCCTGTTGTTCTATATCTTGTTTTCCTGTTGTAGAGTTCTGAAGGACCGCATTCTGCTGTATCCCTGCAAAATTTTGAGTATCGGTGTCCTGCTGCTCTTCACTATTTCCGCTTCCAGAATTTCGGAAACTCGTGCCGTGATGCTCGCTGCCAAGATTCCGGGAAGTCGTGCTATAATGCTCGCTGCCA
>CAMWTF010000381.1 GCA_947177105.1 uncultured Lachnospiraceae bacterium
GGCGTTCGGCTATTGATCAGTGTGCTTTTCGGGAATATGCTGTTTTAAGTTCCGCTTACTCTTCTTCCTCAATCTCCATATTGACGCCCGGAATCCCCTGACGCAGGTCGAAATAATTCTCCTTGGCCTCCTGCCGGGTTCCCGCCACCTGGATATTGACCTCTATCTCCTTGTTTGCATAGCCTGCAATCAGGTTCTCCAATTGCTCCTTATTCTGGGGATGCTGGGTAAAATAATCCGATGCCACCCCGTCCTCGAGCACCAGCATCAGGTGATTATCCCCGCCCAGGCTTGGAATGGCTTCCTTTAAATATATCCTCATGGGATTCTCCGCGTTGCCCACGATGGCCGCCCAGTGGCTGACTACTTCTCTTACATCATCGGGGATGGCCTGGGGCAGTTGGGGCTTGGGCTTGGATCCCCCTCCAGCTGTAGGCGCTCCCGTTCCCGTCTGAGTCGGATCGTACTGCGCCGGTATCACGGACACCCCCTTCTCCACCTTGTCCTCCACATCCCGAATCCTCTCAAGCAGAGCGTCCTGGGTAGTCTCCATGCTGGGCCTGCACAGCTTGATCAGGGCAATCTCCACCAGTATCCTCTTCTGGCTGGCATATCGAATCTGCCCGGACAGCTCCGAAAATATGCGAATATAGCGGATAATGCGGTTCATTTCCACCATGGACGCCTCTTCCTTCAGCCGCGCCAGGTTGTCCGAGGACATGTCGATCACATCCTCCAGATTGTCTGAGGACTGCACCAGCATCAGGTTTCGCAGATACCAGGTAAAATCTGTCACAAACTGGGACAGTTCCCTGCCCTGCATGACAATCTCCTCCAGCAGCTGCACACATCCCAGCACATTCTGCTCCAGCACACAGCGGAGCAGTCGACTGAACACCTCCGTGTCCACTGCTCCCAGCACGTCCAGCGCCTTGTCATAGGTCAGCCCGTCTCCCAGGTTGAACGCAATGCACTGGTCCAGCAGACTCAAAGCGTCACGCATGGAGCCGTCCGCCGCCTTGGCGATATAACGCAGCGCCTTCTCCTCCACCTGCACCTGCTCGGCCTCCGTCAGCTGCTGCATCCTGGCGGTAATGGTGTCTATGGTAATACGCTTGAAATCGTAGCGCTGGCACCTGGATAATATGGTGATGGGCAGCTTGTGTACCTCCGTGGTGGCCAATATAAAGATCACATAGGAGGGAGGCTCCTCCAGGGTCTTGAGCAACGCATTGAACGCGCCTATGGACAACATATGCACCTCGTCAATGATGTAGACCTTGTACTTGCCCTCCGCCGGGGAGTAGGATACCTCTTCCACAATCTCCCGGATATTGTCCACGCCGTTGTTGGATGCTGCATCAATCTCTATCACATTCATGCTGGCGCCCGCCGCAATGGCACGGCAGATGCGGCATTGCCCGCAGGGTCCCTCCTCCGTAGGGTTCTCACAGTTTACGGTCCGGGCGAAAATCTTGGCCACCGAGGTCTTACCCGTTCCTCGGGTGCCGGTGAACAGGTAGGCATGGCCGATGCGGCCCGCCCGGATCTGGTTTTTCAAGGTTGTCACGATATGGTCCTGCCCTTTCACATCCGCAAAGGTGTCCGGGCGGAATTTTCGATATAAAGCTGTATACGACATCTGTTTAATCTCCAAAGCTGATGCCCAGCAGCTTGGCCTCCTGCACGATGGTGGCATCCGGCGACACTGTCTTGAGCTTGCCTGCCACTTCCTCCAGGGGCACCCGCACAATCTCACGATTTTTGTAACCTACCATAAAGCCATACTGACCGTCCAGGATCATTCTGCCCGCCTCCGCGCCCAGACGGCTTGCAAATACCCTGTCATAAGGGCAGGGGCTGCCTCCCCTCTGCATATGACCGGGCACGGTCACCCGGACTTCACGCCCTGTCTTCTCCTGAATCTTGGCGGCTACCTCATAGGAGACGGAGGGGTAAGGGGTCTTTTCCATCTTTTTCTTATAGTCCTTCTTGGAAAGCTTTGCGTCCTCCTTGGAAATAGCGCCCTCAGCCACCGCAATAATGGTAAAGCGGCTGCCGTTCTTTTCTCTCTCCTCGATCTTATCGATCACCTTGTCGATATCATAGGGGATCTCCGGCAGCAGAATGATATCCGCACCGCCGGCCATGCCCGCATTCAGCGTCAGCCATCCGACCTTGTGACCCATGACCTCCACGATGAACACCCGCCCATGGGACGCGGCTGTGGTATGAATGCAGTCGATGGCATCCGTGGCAATGTTTACGGCGCTCTGGAAACCAAACGTCATATCCGTGCCCCACAGGTCATTGTCGATGGTCTTGGGCAGGGTCACCACGTTCAGCCCCTCCTCGCGAAGCAGGTTGGCTGTCTTGTGGGTGCCGTTGCCCCCCAGGATTACCAGACAGTCCAGCTGCAGCTTATGGTAGGTCTGCTTCATAGATTCCACCTTGTCCACTCCGTTAGCATCCGGCTCATGGATAGTCTTAAAGGGAGTCCGGGAGGTGCCCAGAATCGTGCCGCCCTTCGTCAGAATTCCGGAAAAATCCTTGCCGCTCAGCATCTGGAAATTGCTATAAATAAGTCCCTTGTAACCGTCAAGGAAACCATAGATCTCCACTTTCTCCTTGGAATTTGCCAGGGTCTTCACAACGCCCCTCATAGCGGCATTCAGCGCCTGGCAGTCACCGCCGCTTGTCAGCATACCGATTCTCTTCATATCCCGTTCCTCCATCAGATTTTTAGTTCCGTGTGCTACATTATACCCCAATTCTTTCTCCCAAACAAGCCTTAATGGAAGAATTAATTTCGTTGTTAAAAATCCTTGAAAATACAGGGCCAGCAGACAGGGG
>CAMWTF010000382.1 GCA_947177105.1 uncultured Lachnospiraceae bacterium
AGTTCATACAGATTAACCCTCTCTGACATGGATTCTTCCTGGGAGCCCTCCAGTTCCGACAGGCGAAGGATATCGTTGATCAAATGCAGCAGCCGCTGGGCGCTTTGATGAATCCCACCGGCAAACCGAACCACGTCCTCCCCCGATGCCATGCCCGTCTCAATCAGTTCCGAATAGCCAGATATGGCGGTCAGCGGCGTCTTCAGTTCATGGGTAACATTGGCCGTAAACTCCTGCCGCAGCCTGGCGCTTTCCACAATGTCCGAGTGCTGTTTCCGAATGGTCCGGACAAAGGGCTCCAGTTCCTCATAATAGGGGATCTCCTCCTCATCGCCCAGATGGTCCGCCAGCTTTTTAACAGGCTCAAGCAGACTGTCGGTGAGATGGTGTGCCAGCAGGAGAGACAAAAGCAGCAATACTGCTCCAATCCAGACCAGGCTGGGCAGAATGCTTCCCAATATGCTGTAAATACTCTCCGCCTCCGTGGCCACTCGGAGCAGACGCCCGTCCGCCAGCCTCACGGCATAGTAAAAGGTACTCTTATCCAGTGTAGCGGATCGGCGGATGGCCTGCCCCTCTCCGTCCTCCATGGCGGAACTAATTTCCGGGCGCAGACTGTGGTTCTCCATATCCGTGCTGTCCGTCTGGTTATCGTATAATACCCCGCCCCCAGCGTCCAGCATCGTGATGCGCACCTTTTCTTCC
The DNA here is from genome assembly GCA_947177105.1 of uncultured Lachnospiraceae bacterium. GTDB lineage: Bacteria > Bacillota > Clostridia > Lachnospirales > Lachnospiraceae > Acetatifactor. Next base: position 706 of record CAMWTF010000382.1, read on the forward strand.
CGCATATTGCCGCCCGTCAGCATCAGTTCTTCCTGGCTCTCCTCCTGCAGAAGCAATGCATAGATCCGCAGATCAGCCATCATCTGCTGCCGGAATACTCCATAAAATACCGCCGTCAGCAGTGTCATGGTCGCCAGGATGCCCAGCACTGCCACCAAGACCATCCGGACATTAATCTTCTTTTTCATCCCTCACTCCATCCTCTTTGTCATGCTATACTCCGGCTGTTCGCCCTTTTGCTCCTAACCGCCTTGCCGCAACTGCGCTGCAATTCAAATCAGAATGAAAAATGCCGCCCTGGAACTTCTTTGTAAAGCACCCTTTGCCGTGAACTGGACTTGCCTGACAAGTCCCAGAAGCTCGTCTCATCCTATTCTCCACTCATAATATAGCCCACATTTCTCACAGTGCGGATCAGGCCGCCCTGGTCTCCCAGCTTTTGCCGCAGGGTTTTAATATGCATGTCCAGAGTCCGAGATTCCCCCTCAAAGTTGTTTCCCCATACCCGGTCCAGAATCACGTCCCGGGTCATGACCATTCCGGAGTTGGCCAGCAGAAGCTTCAGCAGCTCATATTCCTTGTAGGTCAGTTCACAAGCCATACCGCGGACTATCACCGCATGTTTCCTCTGATCCATCACAATCTCTCCCGCCTTCAGACATCCCTCCCCCTGTGCCGCCTGGCTGCGCCGCAGCATGGCCTTTACCCGGGAAATCAGCTCCATAACCCCAAAAGGCTTGGTCAAGTAATCGTCCGCCCCCATATCCAGTCCCTTGACCTTGTCTATCTCCGCAGTTCTGGCCGTCACCAGAATGATGGGAAGCAGCGCCAATTCTCTGCGGCTTCTGATCTCTTGCACTATAGCCAGCCCATCCTCGTCCGGCAGCATGACATCCAACAGCACAAGATCGGGTTTCTCTGCCTCCAAAGCCCGGTAAAAATCCGCGGCACAGTCATAACCCTTTGTCTGATATCCGGCCCCGGACAACGCAAAAGTCTCTATCTCCTGTATGTTCTTATCGTCCTCCACCACATAGATAAGCGCCATCTGCTTTTCCCCTTTCCACTGCAAATTGCCAAGCATGCCCTGCAGCCCCAAAACCGGCATAACAATTTTGCCATTTTGCGCAGGACTATATTAATAAGTGCCTCATCTGGCTGTCACAGCCTTTATTGATATGGTTTTCTCCAGCATAATGCATAACCGGCTATGTTGCAATCCCTATTTATTGTCAGACACCAGCAATTCGGAAATGAGCTTACCCAAACGCTTTTCTTAGGGCAGCGTATAGCGCTGGCCGTAGGCCATCACTTTTCCCCGGAAATCCATATTGTCCTCCCGCCTCATGTTCTCCAGATAGGCGTGAGTGTCAAATTCATCCTCACTGATCTCCAGCAGGCAGACGGCAATATTGGAGCAGTGGTCGGAGACACGTTCCAGATCCGTGATGATGTCCGACAGAATAAAGCCCAGTTCTATGGTACATTTCCCTTTGCGCAGACGTTTGATATGACGCTGCCGAATCTCCAGATTCAGGGCGTCAATGACTTCCTCCAAGGGCTCCACCTGGCGGGCCAGTTCCAGATCCTCTTCTCTGAAGCTTTCCATAGTGATCCGCAGAATGTCCCGGATAGCCCTGCGCAGCACCTCCAGTTCCTGCAAAGCCTTGCTGGAAAAACTCACTTTTTTGTCCCGCATCTCCTCTGCCGCCTCCTGGATGTTCAGCGCATGATCGGAAATCCGCTCGAAATCGCCGATACAATGCAGCATCACTGACAGATTATGGTTATCCCTGCCGGACAGAGCCCGGGAACCGATCTTGACCAGATAGCTGCCCAGTTGGTCCTCATATTGGTCAACTCTGGTTTCCAGTTCAATCACCTGCCGGGCCCTATTCTCGTCATATTCCGCAATCAGTCCCATGGACAGGTTGATGGCCTGCTGTGCCAGCTCCGCCATGCTTACCGCCACATTGCGGCTCTGTTCGATGGCGTAGGAGGGCGTGTTCAGAAAACGGGGATCCAGATGCTGCAGTACCTCGTCCTGTGCCTTTTGGGGCAGCTTCTCCGGATCGCTGCCGACGGTCAGGCTTGCCAGCTTCACCAGTCCCTTGGAAAA
>CAMWTF010000383.1 GCA_947177105.1 uncultured Lachnospiraceae bacterium
TCCCTGCCCAGTTCACAGTAACGCTCCAGTTCCCCGGCCTCCATATCCCCGTTGAAGGAATATTTTTTCCCGCGGACACGTTCCTCCTGGACTGCCCTGGCCTCCACCACTCTCTGCCTGATCCGGACACTGCTCTCCCCCTGCCGGATGGATTGCAGCTTCTGCAGTTCGATACGGCTGGTCTCCACATACATATCCATGCGATCCAGCAGGGGCCCGGAAAGCCTGCTCCAGTATTTTGCCAGTTCTCTCTCACTGCAGCGGCACCTGTTTTTATCAGGGAAAAAACCACATTTGCAGGGATTCATGGCACACACCAGCATAAAGTCCGCCGGATAGATATAATTGCCCTGGGCGCGGGCTATGTTGACCTGGCGATCCTCCAGGGGCTGCCTCAAACTTTCCAATATATTTCTGGGGAATTCTGTCAATTCATCAAGAAATAGGACACCCCTGTGGGCCAGAGAAATGGCCCCGGGATGGGTATGGACGCCTCCCCCTATCAGGGCGGCTCCAGAAATCGTATGATGTGGACTTTGGAATGGTCTGCGGAGAATCAGAGGATTCTCCTGATCCAACATTCCTGCCACACTGTAGATGGCTGTTACTTCTATACTTTCCTGCCAGGTCATGGGCGGCAGGATACCCGCCATGGCCCGGGCGATCATACTCTTGCCGCCGCCGGGAGGTCCGGACATCAGCAGATTGTGGAATCCCGCAGCAGCAATCTCCGCCGCCCTTCGGGCTATCTCCTGCCCTCTGATCTCCGAGAAGTCACTGCCTGCGCTATATTGCTCCTTCTCCAGTATCTCCTGTGTGGTACAGGGCTGTGTGGCCAGCAGCTCCTCCTGCCTGTCTGCGTCCGGCTCCTGCAGGAAAGCCGTCAGCTGGTGGATATTTCGGGCGCCCTTGACCCGGATGCCTGGTATCACGCTGCCCTCCACCCTGTTATCCCAGGGAATGATACAGGTACCTCTGACTCTTTGGGCCGCTTCCCTCACTATGGTCAGTATGCCGCTGATGGGCCTGATCTCTCCGTCCAACCCCAATTCCCCCGCAAACAGGATATTCTCTGTGGCCGCCTCGCGAAAATACCCCAAGGTCTGCAGGATGCCGATGGCAATGGGCACATCGAAACCCGTCCCGTCTTTCTTCAGGTCCGCCGGCGCCAGATTGATAGTGACCTTTTTTGGGGGAATGTCAAAGTCCGCGTTCTTCAGCGCCACCTGCACCCTCTCCCTGGCCTCCCGCACCTCATTGCTCAGAGAACCCACCATGGAAAAACCCGGCAATCCCGTGGAGATATCCACCTCCACATGGATCAAATTGGCCTCAATGCCAAAAAGAGACCCCGTCAATATAGAACTGTACATAAAAAACTCCTTCCCTTTTGTTATTTCATTCCTGCCTTAAAAGTGGGGGGAATACAAGAAAATAAATATGCTCAACGAATAAATCTGAATATAATATGCTTTTCAAGAACTGTAACAGAGACTTTGTTTTTTTGCAAGACTTTTTTATCAATTTATATTTTTTTAATATTTTAGTCTGTGCCGACGACCTGGCCAGTCTTCCTCTCTTTTGCTCAGAACCGGCAGCGGACTTGTTTTTCGTCCGCTGACACCTATGCTTGAAACAAAATTTATCTGATCTGAAAAAAAATCAGGCGCTTACCCCTATCGCGGAGCGGCTTCTGGAATACTTAAAAGACAGCTTTGAGCGCAGTTTATAGCAAAAATATTATGTCCGGCCTGCCAGAGCGAAGGGCCATGCCAATACGCGCCGCCAGATTCCCCGCGCTACAGCATAAATATTCCAGCAGCTGCTCATCATTTCGGTAAAACTGGCGCACCATATCCTGAATGGCATGCCTTATTCCGTCTTCCATACCAGAAACGGAATCTTCCGGAAACCGCTTGGACAGCGTTACATACTCTTCCTCCTCAAAGCCCATCTCGTGAAAGGGTTTTTGAATAATCATATGACCAAGGGCGTTACCCAGCAGAATCTCACACACATTCTCATACATATCCCCATATCCGGAATTATACTTTTGCAGCACGGCCCTCACATAGTCGCCGCCAAACCGACTTAGAAACTGCTGTTCCATCGAAATGGCACGGAGATAGTAATGCACCGCATCCACTCCCCTATAGGGGCTTAAATCCACCGCCACAGGATAATCCAATGTCATGATGGTGTCCTGAGGGCAGAATTTAGCGTCATACCACTTTAGAAATTCCGGGATGCCCCTTTGCACCGTATCATACAGGCATTTAACGCCGTAGTCGTCAAAGGTTTCTGACAATTCATTGAACATCTTCCTGACATGGCCCGCCTTTTCCATTACAAGCTTTGATCCCAGCGTATATTGCTCCTCCACGGAAATATCTCTGCGGGATATCATAGCAGACGACGAGTTCCAATACTCGTCCATACAGTATATCACAGCCTCCATCAGCATCTGCGCCTTTTCATAGCTGATGGATGTATTTTCACAACCGGCATACTTTCGGGCCAGCTTTGAGACAATCGGAAGCAGCTTTTCCACTTTATAGTCCATTTTCCCCCTATCTGCCCAATTTAGCGGGCATCAAAAAATGTATACCAAATAAGTAACTCATTGCCCGCTCTTTCTAATTGCTCTGGGATAATGCCAGCAGATACAGTTCCTTGTCCCACCGCTGCACAATGTCAAACCGGGCAAACTCCCCCCGGGGCGGCGTTTCCGCGGGGCCCCGGGGCCCCGCCCGGTGAGCCGGGGGAGAAATATCCCGGCCGGTGCGGGCCAGGGATTGCGGGGGCCCCAAA
>CAMWTF010000384.1 GCA_947177105.1 uncultured Lachnospiraceae bacterium
GTGGTGGAGAGTTCCAAGATAAAAACCGACGGTGTGCCTCAGATCACCGGACTGCAGTTTGAATCCTGTACACTGGGGCAGAAGCTGCCGGTGGAGCGGGAGGATATTTTTACCAGCATCATGGATCTGACCAAGCTTCTCAGCAAATATGAGCTTTCGCCGGATCGGATTTACTTCCGGGATTATGCGGAGATCACCCTGTATTTTGCGGAGGTGCGGGTAGCTTTGGGCGTGGGGAACAATCTGGAAGAAAAACTGACAGTGCTGCCCACTTTCCTACAGGGACTGGTTGGCCAAAGAGGGATTTTACGGATGGAAAACTACGACAGGGATACCAAGACAACTGTTTTTGAGACAGATGGGCCGGAAACACCGGGATAAAAAAACAGCTTTTTTAAAAAAAATGTGTTGATTAATTCTAGAAATAATTATATGATAGTCTATATGGAGTTTATACGGGAAAGAAGGAGGACAAGCCTTTGCTGGAAATTAAGACGAATGACGCAGAAGCCGCCGCCAGAATCATCGTTGTCGGTGTGGGCGGAGCAGGCAATAATGCTGTTAATAGAATGATAGACGAAAAGATTGACGGGGTGGAATTTGTTGGTGTAAATACAGATAAGCAGGCCCTGCAGTTGTGCAAGGCCCCAAAATTGCTGCAGATTGGCGAGAAGCTGACCAAGGGATTGGGCGCAGGCGCAAAGCCGGAGGTAGGTGAGAAAGCCGCGGAGGAAAGCTCCGAGGAGATTGCGGGTGCGCTGACCGGCGCGGACATGGTGTTTGTCACCTGCGGTATGGGCGGCGGTACAGGAACCGGCGCTGCCCCCGTGGTGGCCAAGCTTGCCAAGGATATGGGGATTCTGACCGTAGGGGTTGTGACCAAGCCCTTCCGTTTCGAGGCCAAGGCCCGCATGACCAATGCCCTGGCCGGTATCAACAAGATTAAAGACAATGTGGATACCCTGATTGTGATCCCCAACGACAAGCTGCTTGAGATCGTGGATCGCAGGACAACTATGCCCGAAGCCCTTAAGAAAGCAGATGAAGTGCTTCAGCAGGCAGTGCAGGGTATTACGGATCTGATCAATATCCCCTCCGTCATCAATCTGGATTTTGCGGATGTACAGACGGTCATGAAGGACAAGGGCATTGCCCACATCGGTATCGGCGAGGGCAAGGGAGACGACAAGGCCATGGACGCGGTGAAGCAGGCGGTGGAAAGTCCTCTGCTGGAGACTACCATATCGGGCGCCACCGATATCATTATCAATGTGTCCGGCGATATCACACTGGCGGACGCCAACGATGCGGCAAGCTATGTGGAGCAGCTGGCCGGTGAGGACATCAATGTTATTCTGGGCGCCATGTATGACGATTCCAGATCTGACAGCTGTACCATCACGGTGATCGCCACCGGTCTGGAGGATGTTCCGAACTCTGCGCCTCAGTCCCGGCTGGGCGGCGGACTGCCTTACAAGAGTCCTGCGGCGCATGTGCCTCCCAGTTCTCTGAAGAACTTTACCGTACAGACCGGCAATACAGCAAATGCAGGAAACGGAGCTCCGGTGAGACCTCTGACAGGTATCAACCGGCCCACAGATATCCGCAGCAATGTGGAGGAGAAATCCTTGAATATTCCCAGTTTTCTCCAGAGAAAATAACGAAACTACATAAAGTAGTTTATCACGAAGGCTTACGTCTCAAGGGGTAAGCCTTTTTTCCGTGTCTTTCTAATGTCGAAATTTCAAGACGGCTTTTCGCCACGGTTCTACCTGAATATGACAAATTATATAGCCTGTATCCTTTATACTGATTGTGAAGACCTGGGGAACGGATCTTAAGGGAGGATTGTATATGCATTATGAAGTCTACCTGGACAGTATCTTTTTGATCTGTTTCTGTATGAACCGGTATGTCCTGGGGCTGGCTGTCCTGTGTCTGCCATGCACTGCCACGCATGCCAGACTGTGGGCGGGAGCGGCAGTGGGAGCGGCGGGAGAATTGCTGTCGCTGCTTATGCCCGTGGGCGGGGCGCCCCTTCGGCTGGCGCTGCTCGCAGTCACCTTGTATGGAATGGAAGGGATAACCTTCCGATGCTGGTGGGGAAGGGGGCTTGTCAAAATCACGGAAGGTCTTTGCGTCTCTTTTTTTCTGCTGGGCGGTTTGCTGAAGCTTTTTCTCAGGCTGCTGCCGGGGAAGGAGGACTGGCTGGCGGGCAGCGCTGCGGTGCTCCTGCTGGGGGCCGGATGCTATGAGGGAATCCGCCTGTTGGCGCTGCACCGGCAAAGAGACCGGGAGAGCTGCAAGGTTACCCTGCATGGGGCGGATGGGCGCAGCATACAGGTGGAGGGGCTAATAGACACAGGCAACAGCCTGACGGAGCCTATCAGCGGCAGGCCCGTGGCAGTGCTGGAGCAAAGTATATGGGAGCAATTGTATCCTGGGCAGCCGCCCTCCGGCATGAGAGTGATTCCCTACCACAGTGTAGGAAAGCCGGCGGGAATCCTGACCGGTTATCCCATGGAGGATATGGAGGTGGAGATCGGAGGTATCCGGCAGAAATGCCGGGATATATATATAGCCATATGGCAGGAGAGACTGTCCGGGGCGGGAGTCTGCCACATCCTGCTGCAGCCGGCTATGCTGGAAAGAAACAGTAAAACAACTTTTGTCTATAGAAAGGAAGGGTAGGATATGATTTTGATGGCATCTATTCCTGTGGGCATTCCTCTGTGGGTGTTCCGCCGGGAGAAGGCAAAGAGGGTACATAGACAGGGAGACATTCACTATATCGG
>CAMWTF010000385.1 GCA_947177105.1 uncultured Lachnospiraceae bacterium
GTGCCCCACATCGAAAGAGCCAGCGCCAAGGCCGGGAAAAAACAAGGAGCCACTTTCAACCGGGGAGACAGCGTCATGATTTATCCCGACCGGAAAATCGGCATCGTGTGCGAGCCCACCAATGACAAGGGCGTGCTGCGCTTGCAGCTGCCAGGCAAGAAAATCTGGATCAACCACAAGCGCGTGAAGCTGCATGTGGCGGCTCAGGAGTTGTATCCGGAGGATTACGATTTCTCCATTATCTTCGACACCGTGGAGAACCGCAAGCTCAGGCACCAGATGGAGCGCAGGCTCGTGGAGGGAGCGGAGATTGTCGTGGAGGGAGAAGGCTGACTGGATTCGAAGAATGTTTGATTGTAGCAAAGCCGCGATAAGATTCTAACATTTATTTGTATTTTGCCCTACATAAGGTTATAATGATTTTGTGCATGATAAGTACCGGTACCATGGGCATGGCAGTGCTCATGGTATTTTGGAAGAAAAAGGAGAGGAGATGAACGGCCCATGGCAAGCATTGACAATAAATTTACACGGGATGATTTATATATCGGCATGGAGATTCAAGATAAGAATCAACTGAGCGGAATATATGACACATGGATACTCCTTGTCAAAAACAAGAATTCTGATGTCTATACCATTGGCTTCATAGGCGAGGAAACCAATGCCGAATCAGATAAACTATTTGCTTCTGGAAATGCGGTATGTCCAGTATTTAACGACAGCCTTGAACTGGAGGGGGACATCTATTATGATGAATAAGTTTATTCTGCTTGAGATGAACCATCGGAACGAAATAAGGGCTGATGTCAATATGACGATTAAAAGTCTGGGAATTACGGAAATTGAGAATATAAATGTCAAAATAGACACAGGCTGTCCTTACACATCTATCCCTGTCAAAAAACTTGGAATATCCAATGAAAAAGCACGACAAATGAAAATGGCGGACTGTGTCAATCCAGTCATTAGAAAAGAGATATCTTTTGGGGTCAAACCCACCTAATAACTCCAATCTAACAGGGACTATATAAGTGAAAGCATTGATCAATGGCTTTGGAGAAACAGAAAGATGAAAAAACAGGAATTGCTGAAAATAATGGATCAGGAGCTGCTGGACAAGCTGTTCGGCTTCTGCTATGCCAGAACCAGCGACAGCCAGGAGGCCCGGGAACTGTGCTCGGACATTGTGTTCGAGCTGGTGAAGGCGGCGAATGGGGAAGGAGACATGGCGAACCCGCATGGATTCCTATGGCGGATTGCCAGGAATGCGTATGCTGATTTTTCGGATAAGAAGAGACGGAATAATGATGATTTCTATGAGGGAGACCCGGAGGATATTTTCCGGTCTATGGCCGCCCCGGAAGCCCGGGAGGATGGCCAGGGCGACAGCCGGGAGCTGCTGAGGAACTGCACGTTTCCACGGTGTATGTGGAGGAGGAACTGGAGATCTTAAGGAGGGGAGAAAAGAGTGCTCTGGGCAATGGCAATGTCCTGGATTTTTTGATTGCGCATATGGCTGAAAAGGGTATGCTGGTTCCCCCGGAGGGCGGCCTGGGGGCGGAAGGATGCTGGATGGTCGTGGAAAAATAAGACAGGGACAGAGGACAGAGGCTTTGCGGAATCCGCAGGGCTTCTGTTTTTTTGCGGATGGGTTAAAAAAAATCGGTGCGAAAAGAAAAATATGATGATACATAGATGACAATTGGCCCCCTTCGCGGACTATCTAGTTGAAAGCAACCATCAACGACAAAACAGGGTGTGAAGGGAGTACATAGTTATGAAGACACTGAAAGCGAACTTTAGGCTGATTGGCCTGGCCTGGAAGGGCTCGAAGGCGTGGGTCATCGGCACGGCGGTGAACGCCATGATCAACTCGCCGCGGAATCTGATCATAGACGTGCTGTTGGTGGGCACGATCTACAATTTCATCCAGAAGGGCAGAGATTTTTCGGGGATGGTGCCCTTGCTGGCGGCGCTGGCGCTGTTTTATCTGCTGAATCTTTCTTTCGAGGCGGTGCTGTACGGGCGGATCAGGGCGGTGGGGAACCGCAAGATCTGCTATTCCATCGACAGGATGCTCTGCGGGAACGCGGCACGGATGCCCCTGTCCTCCTATGATGATGCGGCATTTTATGAGGAGTATATCTTCGCGCTGCGCAACTGCCCGGACATGGCGAAGGAAGCGGTGGAGAATCTGTCCTATCTGATTGGGTTCCTGTTGGGAGGGCTGATCAGCATGGGGCTGATTGCCAGCATTCAGCCGGTGATGCTGATTTTTATCGGCATTTCTATCCTGGTCTCTTTCGGCCTGTCCTCTCTCCGGCAGAAGCTGGATCTTCGGTACCGGGAAAGGCTGGCCGGCGTCCAGGTCAGGGAGCAGTATGTCCACCGGGTCTTCTATATGAAGGATTATGCCAAGGAGCTGCGGAGTCTGCCGGGGCTGCGGGATTTTCTGCTGGGCAAGTTCCTGGAGGTGGAGCGGGATAATATGGAGCTGGCCGGAGAGTCTGGCCGGAAAAGCTTTCTGCTGGGCATCCTGGATATCCTGAACAAGCAGACGCTGATGTACTGGCTGATCATGCTGCTGACCATCGTCTCCATCTGGCGGACAGGGGATATTGCGCCCGGCAGTCTGTTGATCATGACCACTTCGGTGGCCACGGCGGCTCTGCTCATCGGGGCCATTGTGGGCTATCTTCCCGCCCTGAAGAAGACAAGGGCGTATTACGAAAAGCTGGAGACTTTTCTGGAGCGCGGGAAACGGGAGGACTGGGGGAATCGGGAGAAC
>CAMWTF010000386.1 GCA_947177105.1 uncultured Lachnospiraceae bacterium
CCCCAGATCGCCATGTACGAGCAGTTTGGCATCCCCGGCATTATTGCTTTCAAAAAGCCGGCGGACTACTTCAAGGAAATGGGCCCGGGGGTTATCGGAGACGTGAAGCGGGGAGATATCGGTTCCACCTCCGAAGCCTATGCGGTGGGTCATCTGGGCAAAGTACAGGTGGGAGAAAAGTCCTATTATGGCTTCGATGAGGATTTTGCCACGGTGAATCCCTATCTGGGTTCCGACGGCGTGAAGCCCTTTATCAAGGTGTGTCAGGAGGAGAAGAAGGGTATTTTTGTGCTGGTCAAGACCTCCAACCCCAGCAGCGGCGAGCTGCAGGACAAGCTGGTGGACGGCAAGCCCATCTATGAGCTGGTGGGAGAACAGGTAGCGGCCTGGGGCCAGGAATGCATGGGCGATGAGTACAGCTATGTGGGGGCCGTGGTGGGCGCCACCTATCCGGAGCAGGGTAAGATTCTGCGGAAAGTGATGCCCAAAGCTTTCATTCTGGTGCCCGGCTATGGGGCCCAGGGCGGCAAGGGCGCGGATCTGGTGCATTTCTTCAATGAAGACGGTCTGGGGGCCATTGTCAATTCCTCCAGAGGTATTATCGCGGCCTACCAGCAGGAGAAATATGCCAAGTATGGCGCGGCGAATTACGCGGATGCCTCCCGGGCGGCGGTGCTGGATATGCGGGAGGATATTGCGGGAGCCTTGGCTGCGCGGTAACAGGGCACACAACTATAAAACTGTAAAAGGGCAATTTTTATGTAAACAAGATATCAGGAAGTATGCTATCCTATATATAAGAAAATTAGGAGGAATTATATATGGGCAAAGCATCCGTGACGGAAGAGATTATTTCCTATATTGAGGATCATCTGGAAGAGGAGCTGTCCCTGGAGAAGATAGCCGGGGCGCTTCATTATTCCAGATATTATGTGGCCAGGGCCTTTAAGGAAAGCACAGGCACAACGCTCCACAAATACATTCAGGGAAGGCGGCTTGACGAGGCGGCGAGAAAACTGGCGCAGACCAGACAACCCATCATCGAGGTTGCCTTTGGCGCAGGCTACGGATCCCAGCAGGCATTTACCCAGGCTTTTCGTCTGGAATACCAGTGTACGCCCCAGGAGTACAGGAGGATGGGCGTATTTCTTCCCAGACAGAGCAGGCTGACAGAAAAATTTCCCACATCTTATTTGGGCAGTGCTGCGGGCAAATCCGGGGTATGCGTGATGTATAAGGTGAGATGGGACATGAGCTGTCCTCTGGAAAGGGGGATTGCAGCATGAGTCTGGTGCCTTATGTGGTAGAACAGACCGGCAGGGGGGAGAGGAGCTATGATATCTACTCCAGGCTTCTGTCGGACCGAATTATCTTTTTGGGGGAGGAAGTCAGTGACGACTCCGCAAGCCTGGTCATCGCCCAGATGCTTTTTCTGGAGGCCCAGGATCCGGATAAGGATATCCGGCTGTATATCAACAGCCCTGGAGGCTCCATATCGGCGGGACTGGCAATCTATGATACCATGCAGTATATCAAATGTGACGTGTCAACTATCTGTCTGGGGCTGGCCGCCAGCTTCGGGGCATTTTTGTTGGCCGGAGGCGCCAGGGGAAAGCGCATGGCCCTCCCCAATGCGGAGATCATGATCCATCAGCCCGCCATCTCAGGGGGAATCAAGGGGCAGGCCACGGATATTCAAATTGTCTCCGACCATATCCAGCGCAGCAAGCGGAGACTGAACCGGATTATGGCCGAAAACACGGGAAAGACCCAGGAGGAGATCGCGGCGGCCACGGAGCGGGACAATTACATGTCCGCCGCAGAGGCGTTGGAGTTTGGGATCATTGACCGGATTATTGAGAAGAGATGAGTGACGTTTTGCAGGCATGGCAGCTATCTAGGAAAACAATAATGCCTGACAGAGATTAGCATTTCAGAACAAGGCTAAAGGTGCTTCCCCCGCCCTCCGTATCCTCCACAGTCAGGACGGCGCCGTGGGACGCGGCGATCTCCCGGGCGATGCACAGGCCCAGACCGAAGTGGGAACGATCCGTGTGGGAGCGCTGGGACCGATAGAAACGCTCGAAGATATGAGACTTGTCGGCATCGGAGATGCCGGGGCCGTTGTCTATGACCCGAATATGGACAGTTGAGGCGCCGCCGGAATTTATCTGGCGGCGTTTTGCGTTTCTGCCCTGGAAATTTTGAGTCAATTCTGCCGCCAGAGTAACTTTGCCCCCGACGGGGGTGTAGTTTAAGGCATTTTGCAGTAAAATGCCAAGAAGCTGTTCCAGTTTGTGGCGATCCCCCTGGATATGGGGCAGGGATTCCTGGGGGAGGCTGAGACTTAACCGAATATTTTTCTGGGCCGCCAGCAGTTCCATATGCTCATAGGCAGTCAGCAGCAGGGTGTCCAGATCCACATCCTGCCGCTGTGGCAGCAGACCGTCTCCGCCACAGACCGTCTCCAGACGACTTAGGGTCAACAGATCTTCAATCAGCCGTCCCATGCGGGCGCATTCCTGGTCTACTGTCTGTTCGTAGGCAGGAGGTTTTGCATGCATACAGGCCCGGATCACGGCAAGAGGGGTGCGCAGTTCGTGGGAGGCGTCCGCCACAAAGCGAATCTGCCGGTCATGGCTTTCCCGCAGGGGACGCAGCGAATTCTTTTGGTAAAAAAGGATGCAAAGAGGGTCAACCGCCGGATTCCCCCCAGGTCGGACCGCCAAAAACGCAGCCGCTGCCGCCAGATTTTTTCCGGT
>CAMWTF010000387.1 GCA_947177105.1 uncultured Lachnospiraceae bacterium
GTACCAGCCCCTGACCAAGAAGGGCAACTCCGATATCGGCAGCGGCTTTAACGACGATCCCCTGTGGCTCATCGCGGGCACCAGCGCCTATGTGCGTGAGACCGGCGACACCTCCATTCTTAAGCAGCTGGTTCCCTTTGACAACGACATGTCCAAGGCCACGCCGCTGATGAACCATTTGAAGAGATCCTTTGATTTCATTGTAAACCACAAGGGCCCTCACGGACTTCCCCTGATCGGACGGGCGGACTGGAACGACTGTCTGAACCTGAACTGCTTCTCCGAGCATCCCGGCGAATCCTTCCAGACCTTCGGTCCCAGCGAAGGACCTGTGGCGGAATCCGTGTTTATCGCAGGTATGTTTGTGAAATACGGCGAGGAGTACGCACAACTGTGCGAACTGATGGGAGATACCCAGGAAGCAGCCTATGCCAGAGCGCAGGCGGCCGAGATGTATGATACTATTTTAGACAGCGGCTGGGACGGCGACTGGTTCGTCCGCGCCTATGACGCCTACAGCCACAAGGTGGGTTCCAAGGAGTGCGAGGAGGGTCAGATCTACATCGAGCCCCAGGGCTTCTGTGTGCTGGCAGGCGTAGGCGTAAAGGAGGGACTGGCCGAGAAGGCGCTGGATTCCGTGAAGGAGAGACTGGATACCGACTATGGCATTATGATCCTGCAGCCCGCCTACACCAAGTATCATCTGGAACTGGGCGAGGTTTCCTCCTATCCCCCCGGATACAAGGAAAATGCGGGTATCTTCTGCCATAACAACCCCTGGGTATCCATCGCCGAGACGGTGATTGGCCGCGGCGACAGGGCTTTCGAGATCTACAAAAAGACCTGTCCCGCCTATGTGGAGGAGATCAGCGAGATCCACCGCACCGAGCCCTATGTGTATTCCCAGATGGTGGCCGGACGGGACGCCAAATTCCACGGCGAGGCCAAGAACAGCTGGCTCACCGGCACTGCCGCATGGACCTTTGCCAATGTCTCCCAGTACATTCTGGGCGTATATCCCACCCACTTTGGGCTGCAAATCAATCCCTGTGTGCCCAGGGGCTTCGGCGATTTCACCCTGACCCGCGAGTACCGCGGCGCTGTGTACCACATCCAGGTGCTGAATCCCCAGGGCGTGGAGAAAGGCGTGGCATCCATGACTGTGGACGGAACTGCCGTGGAGGGCAATGTCATTCCCTTTGACAAGGACAAAAAGGAAGTGAACGTGGTAGTGACTATGGGATAAGAATTTACATATGCAGAGGCTGAGAAAAAAAGCAAGGCTTTTTCTCAGCCTCTTTTTAATTGTATATCCGGCAGACGTACATTCCAATGGGGGTAACTCCCGAATCCCCGCGGCTGCGGAATGGATATGACCAAACGCCGCAGTTCCCGCCGGGCTGGAAAATCCGTGTTATAGAGTCAGGGATTAGGTTCAAGCCTCTCTGCCAGATACAACCCTACCCTGCTCTGGATTACCCGGCAGGTATCCTCCAGATTCTTTACTCCCGCAAAATAGCCGGCGGCCTCCTCGCAGATCAGATTGCGGATGGCCTGGTTTTCCAGGGAATCTATCTGCACATGCTCCAGCATGGCCAACTGCTTATCCCGCTGCTCCTCGTTCATGGCAGAAATCCATTCCAGTTCCTCATCCTCCCTGGCCGCTGCAGAGGGTATCTCCGACAGCTTACGCTCCTTCCTATATCCATCGTCTGTATAAGCCCACTGTTCATCCGCAGTGCGGGCCATACTGTCTGCAAAAGCCTCTTTATTGGTGTAATAATTGGGGTAGTCTTTCGAATACTCCAGCAAATAATACTCCCAAAAGGCATATGCCCCTTCCTTGCAGGCGCTTCTGCTGAGGATGGCCAGTCCGCCGCCGATGTAGTAGTGGCAGGGAGCGCCATCCTTACTGGGGTATCCTTTATATACCAGCGGCTCCCCATACATACTTTCCCAGCTATAACACTGTGGAAAGGAGCTTATCCAGCCCTGCTCTATGGCTGGCTTCTCCTCCAGCTGCTCCCACCAGTCGTCCCAATGGCTGGCGCTGTCCGTCGTCAATCCGCCTATCCGCCGCAGCAGCTCCTGAAAGGCTTGCCCCTCAAAATCACACTGGCCGGACTCCCGGCTCAGATACGCATCCAGCGTACCCATCAGGCAGAAATCCAGCACCTTTTCCTTGGTCATCCCCTCCTGGGTCACGGCATCCGGATGCTGCGCAAGCCAGTCCAGAAATTCCTCCACCGTCCACCCCGGCTCCGCCCCCAGTTCCGATTCCTTTCCCATCAGGGTACCGATGCAAAAATCAGGCGGAACAGCGTAGAGGGCATCCCCTCTGGAATTGTATTCCAGCACCTGCTCCAGATAGTCCTCCCGGCTGATCCGCTCCGACCGGGCAATATATGGTGTCAGGTCTTCCAGATACCCCTTCACAAGATAGCGCTCCATTTCCTGATACGTCGAAAAAGAAATCAAGTCAGCGCTTTCCGAGGCCAGCAGCCGGGTATTGACACACATATATATGCCTTCATAGAGATCGTACTGTGTAGAATTGGCAGTGTGGGTTAATCCTTCCAGGGACACCTGTTCCACTACCACCCTGTAGTCCCTGTTCTGCCGGTTGAATGCCACTGCTGTCTGCTCCGCGTCAGTCACATCGGCCCCGACTATAAGCCAGGTAATGATTTGTCTGCCGTCCTCCGCCAGCTGCTCTTTTGTTGTTTCCTTAAGCCTGGTAACCCATACCGGA
>CAMWTF010000388.1 GCA_947177105.1 uncultured Lachnospiraceae bacterium
ATCCAGTATACACAGCTTACAATGGAGGATTGCAAAAATGCGCATGTTCTGCCGGAATTATCAATCAGCAAAGAAGTGCTGGAAGATTATTCCGGAGAACATAATCTTGCCTGTACCGGAGAGCAGATTGGCAGATATTATCAAGCATATCAATGTCTTCTGTAGCTATGGCTTATTTTCCCAAAGTATGCTATCCTATAACTGACAAACCGTACCAAAATATTCTATAGAAGAGAGGACATTTTCATGGCAAAAGCATTACCCACAAGAGACCAGGTGGCCCCGGAGGACACCTGGGATTTAAGCAAGATGTACGCTGACCGGGAAAGCTGGGAAGCGGACTTGAAACAGGCCCGGGAGATGGGCAAAAAGCTGGCGGATCAGGAAGGGCATGTATGCGAAAGCGCCCAGAGCTTTCTTGACACCTTGCGCCAGCAGACGGCCCTGTACCGCAAACTGCACCATCTGGGCGTATACGTTTCCTGTCTCAGCGACCAGGATACAGGCAACGACACCCATCAGGAGATGAACCAGCGCTTCAGCAGCATTACTGCCGGCATCGGGAGCGCCATTTCCTTCATCACCCCCGAGATTCTGGAGCTGGAGGCCGCCAGGCTGGAGGACTATTATCGCCAATGCCCCGAGCTGGAGGAGTATCGAATCGATTTGGAGGATACCCTGCGCCTGAAGCCCCATATTTTGTCCAAGGAGATGGAAAAACTGCTGGCCGATGCCTCCGAAATCTGCAACAATCCCGACCAGACCTACGCCATCTTCAACAACGCAGACCTGACATTTCCCGAAGTGGAGGATGAAAACGGCGAGATGGTGCAGATCAGCCAGGGGCGCTTCGTGCCTTTGGAGGAATCGGCAGACCGCCGGGTTCGCAGGGAGACCTTTGAAAAGTTCTACAGCGTCTACAAACAGTATTCCCACACCCTGGCCAGCATCTACAGCGGCCATGTAAAGCAGCTGATTTTCAGAGCCCGGGCCCGCCATTATGAAAATACCCTGGAGGCAGCCGTGAACGGAGTGAACGTCTCCTCCCAGGTGTACCGGAACCTGATTGATACCGTCAATCAGAACCTGGACAAGATGCACCGCTATGTGCGTCTGCGCAAACGTCTGCTGGGTGTGGACGAACTGCATATGTACGACATTTACACCCCCATTATCGCCGGCGTTTCCAAGGAGATTCCTTTTGCCGAAGCCAAAGAGACAGTCCTGAAGGCTCTGGCTCCCCTGGGAGAGGACTACTTAAATGTAGTTAAGGAGGGCTTTGCCAACCGCTGGATTGACGTGTACGAGAATAAGGGCAAGCGCAGCGGTGCCTACTCCACAGGATCCTATGACAGCTATCCCTATATCCTGATGAACTACACAGGCAATATGGACAATCTGTTCACCCTGATTCATGAGCTGGGCCACTCCATGCACACCTGGCATTCCAACCATGGCCAGCCGCCCATGTACGCCGGTTACCGAATCTTCGTGGCGGAAGTGGCTTCCACCTGCAACGAGATCCTGCTGATGGAATATCTGCTGGCCCACACCACGGATAAGAAGGAACGGGCCTTCCTGCTGAACCATTATCTGGACAGCTTCAAGGGAACCGTGTACCGCCAGACCATGTTTGCGGAATATGAGATGATCACCAACCGGATGGCCGAGGAGGGGCAGAGCCTGACGGCAGAAGCCCTGACCAAGGTCTATTATGACCTGAACAGCAAGTATTATGGGCCGGATATGGTGTCCGATCCGGAGATTGGCGTGGAATGGGCGAGAATCCCTCATTTCTACTACAATTTCTATGTGTACCAGTACGCCACCTCTTTCTCGGCTGCCGTGGCCGTGGCCCACAACATTCTGAAGGAGGGGGCGCCTGCCGTAGAACGCTACAAGAAGTTCCTTTCCGGCGGCTGCTCCATGCCTCCGGTGGAACTGCTGAAAATCGCCGGCGTGGATTTGACCAGCGCCCAGCCTATCCAGGACGCGCTGGATGTATTCGGACAGGTGATAGAGGAACTGGAAGAACTGACGAAATAACGACAGGTTATATTGTCCTGGCCCGACAACTTTCCGCGGTTGTCGGGTCAAATTTAACGTTGCGCTTTTGGCAGCGGCAAGGAAGACTCTGCTGACGGTAGACAGAAAAGATTTATCTGAAATCTCATAGGAGGACTTTGAAATGAGCATGGATTTAAATTTCTGGAGGTACAAAGAAAATATCGTCCACAATGACACTGAAATATATCAGGGGGCGTGCTGTGATGGGAAGCTGATGGAAGAATTAGAGACCCTGCCAATAGATGAGATTCTCCAGAAAATTTCTGCTGTCTTCTCTGATTGGACGATTCAAGACCATGGAAAAGATTTTGAAAAAGAGGGACATGGTGCATTTCAGATTTTTACAACTCCGCAAATCGTAAGATTTGATTGCAATGGTATGCAGGAAAATGATATGATCGCTCTGATGGATATTTTGATTGATTATGGATGTCCTCTATACGACCCGCAGATATCCACAAGGTTTGATGCCTGGACAGATAGATGACACTCTCTTTCTTGTGAGTCTCAGGAGGTGGTAGAAAATTATGGAATCCATGGATGAAAATCTGCATTTGGCCAAAACAAAACAAAGGCATGCAAAGCCATGCGAGGTATTTTCCTTTTATGGGGAACCGTTAGGGAAATATGGTGCCTGCCAAATACTGGCAGTGGAGGAGAAGAGCATCTGCTATGTGT
>CAMWTF010000389.1 GCA_947177105.1 uncultured Lachnospiraceae bacterium
CCTGTATCCTTCTGCAGGCCCGGGAATAATTCTCGCGGGCATATTATTCAATCTCCTGATGATAGCCGTCTTCATAAGCCTTGTGGTAGGAGGCTGCGGCCTCTGTCATGTACCGGCCGGCCTCGTCGGCCATATCCTCCAGATAGTCAAATTCCTCTGGGAAATCAATGTTGGAGAACTTCATAAATTCTACTTCCAGTTCATCCAGATAGGAGAGCAGGTCGGAGGTGGCATAGCGGATGCTGTTTTCCTCGGCATCCACCTGTATGGCGTCGATCTTTTCCCCGATGGCGGACACGCTCTCACAGAACGCATTGATCTCGCTGTCAAATTTTGCGTTTATGGGATTCTCGCCGCAGCCGGACAGCAGAAGCAGGCAGACCGCAGCCAACAGTAATTTTCTTTTCACAAGGGATCTCCTCAAGCGTAGTTTTCAATTATCTATTTCACTCTAGCATAAAATAGGAGAATCGACAACCATCTGCGGCAGAGTTTTACAAAAAACCTAAAATGAATAAAACTCCCCCTTTCTGATACAATAATATTCTGTTGAGAAGAGTTATCCAGGAAGGGAGTTTTTATGTCTAAAAGCAAAGAAAACCAATACAGCGGGCAATTGTCTGCCGGGACACAGGGCCGGGGAGAGCAGACTTTTGGGGCGGCTGTCAGCGGCCGTCTGGAGCAGGATGGAGCCTGGCTGGATCAAAAGCTGGCAACGGACTGGAATTTTGACGTGGTGACACGCACTATAGAGGTGGGGGGCCGGGAGGCGGCCTTATATTTTATTGACGGTTTCTGCAAGGATGATCTGCTGCAGAAGCTGCTGCAGTATTTTATGGATATGAAGGCGGAGGACATGCCTGGGGATGCGGCCCAGCTTTTGAAAAAGAGCATTCCCTATATTGAGGTGGATCAGGAGAAGGAGTGGGAGAAGATCACTTCCAGTGTGCTTTCCGGCATCTTTGTGCTGCTCATTGACGGCTACCGGGAGGCGGTGCTCATCGATGCCCGCTCTTATCCGTCAAGAGGCGTGGAAGAGCCGGAGAAGGACAAGGTGCTGCGGGGATCCAAGGACGGCTTTGTGGAGACCGTAGTGTTTAACACGGCGCTGATCCGGCGCAGGATACGGGACACGGATCTGCGAATGGAGATGATGAGCGCCGGTAAAAGCTCCAAGACCGATATTGTGCTCTGCTATATGGACTCCCGGGTGGATCAAGGTTTCCTGGAGAAGATCAAGGAAAAAATCCGGAATATCCAGGTGGATTCCCTGACCATGAACCAGGAGTCCCTGGCGGAGTGTCTGGTGCCGGGGCGGTGGTGGAATCCTTTTCCCAAGTTTAAATACACCGAGAGGCCGGACACGGCGGCGGCCCAGGTGCTGGAAGGAAATGTGATCCTGCTGGTGGACAACTCTCCCTCGGCCATGGTGCTGCCCACCACCATATTTGACGTGATTGAGGAGGCGGACGACTACTACTTTCCGCCCATAACAGGCACGTATCTGCGGTTCACCCGGTTTATCATTTCGTTGTTGACGTATTTGATGACCCCCACTTTTCTGCTTTTAATGGACAATCCCCATTGGATTCCGGAGGGCTTTGCGTTTATCATGCTGAAAGAGCCGCCCAATATACCGATTGTCTGGCAGTTTTTGATTTTGGAGCTGGCCATAGACGGTTTGCGGCTGGCGGCGGTCAACACCCCCAATATGCTGAGTACGCCCCTGAGTGTCATGGCGGCGCTGGTGCTGGGGGAATTTTCGGTCAACAGCGGCTGGTTTTCGTCCGAGGTCATGCTGTATATGGCTTTCGTGGCCATCGCCAACTACACCCAGGCCAATTATGAACTCAGCTATGCGCTGAAATTCATGCGGATTATCACATTGATCCTGACGGCGATCTTCGGTATCTGGGGCTACGGCGCGGGGCTGGCTTTATCAGGGCTGTGCATGTGCTGCAACAAGACCCTGTCCCACCGCAGCTACCTCTACCCGCTGATTCCCCTGGACTGGAAAAAGCTGAAAAATCGTCTGATCCGCAGACGGCTGCCGGGGGCTCGGCAGGAGTAAATAGGAGGCGGGTTCTTCGGATAGCTGGCAGATAATTGATTTTATGCTGTATACCCTATTCCCTTTTTGAGCGGAGTAGGGTATACTTTTTACTTGAAAAAAGAGTAGCGGGGTGGGCATATGGCACACAGGATAAAGACAGCGATACAGGAGATTGCGGCAAAGCCGGGACAGCGTCTGCTGGTGATCAGCGATGTTCACGGGCATCTGGACCGTCTTATACAGCTGCTGCGGCAGATGGATTACAGCGGGGATGATATTTTGATCCTGGTGGGAGATCTGATCGAGAAAGGGCCCGAGAGCCTGCGTGTGGTGCAGTATGTGATGGATCTGGCCCGCAGGCACCCGGTGTATGTGTCCATGGGCAATGTGGATCTGGGGCGGCTCCTCAAAGTGGATGATGATACGCCGGAGGGTGTGGAAAATTGGGCGGGGTTTTTAAACTGGGCAAAGCGGGTCTGGGGCGGCAGCCTTTTTCATGAGATGCTGGCGGACATGGGCATTCCTGCAAATCAGCTGGCGGGGGAAAAGGCGGCCCAGTGCCGCGGCCGTATGCTAAAGCAGTTTCATGAGGAACTGGAATTTCTATGGAGCAGGCCCACGATTATGACGGCGGGAAAGTATCTGTTTGTCCACGGCGGCATTCCCACGGAGGATCTGC
>CAMWTF010000390.1 GCA_947177105.1 uncultured Lachnospiraceae bacterium
GGCCCAGCTCCGCCGCCCGCAGGGGCAGGTCCCGGTAGGAGTGGGGCTCGTTCTTATAGACCAGCATTCCGCCGGGGCAGTTCATGGGCCGGATGGCAAAATCCGTCTCGTCGATTACAGTGGTATACATTTTGTCCCGATAATAGTCCCAGTGGCCGGAGGTCTCCCACAGCCGGCGGTTCATTATCATGGGGGTAGAGATCTCTACATAACCCTCCCTTGTGTGGATTTTACGCCAGTAATCAATCAACTGATTTTTGATAATCAACCCCTTTGGCAGTAAAAAGGGAAATCCCGGCCCCTCGTCCAGCAGGGCAAACAGTCCCAGTTCCTTTCCAAGCCTGCGATGATCCCGGGCTTTGGCTTCCTCCAGATGGTGAAGATATTCCTCCAGCTCGGCGGCGCCGGGAAAAGAGATACCATATATCCGGGTCAGCATCTGGTTTTTCTCGTCTCCCCGCCAATAGGCCCCGGCGACGGACAGCAGTTTGATGGCCTTGATGGGACTGGTGTTGGTGAGGTGGGGACCGGCGCAGAGCTCTGTGTAATCCCCCTGTCTGTAAAAAGTGAGTTCCTCGCAGTCCGGCAGCCCTTGTATCAATTCCAGCTTGAAGTCCTCCTTGGCCTTTTCCATATAGGACAGAGCCTCTTCCCGGGATACCGTCTGAACCTGAAGAGACAGGGATTCCTTCACAATTCTTTTCATCTCCTCCTCCACTGCCAGCATATTTTCCTCGGAAAAAGGGAATGAAAACGCAAAATCATAATAGAATCCGTTGTCCGTGGCCGGACCGATGGCGCATTTTGTATCCGGGTGCAGATGTTTGACTGCCTGCGCCAGCACATGGGCGCTGGTGTGCCAGAATGCTTTCTTTCCCTCCTTCTCATCAAAATTGGACGTGGTGATCTCTCCGTTTTTGTGTAGAACCTTCATTGTCTGTTGCTCCTTTCTTAATTAGTGTTCCGCATTTTCCCTACATGTACACAATGCAGTTGCAACAACATAAGAAAAGCACCCACAAGACTATTGCCATAGTCTTAAGGGTGCATCTGCACGGTTCCACCTTAACTTTTCACTTCGGATTCCAATAAATCCTATCCTTTAACGCAGGCATACGGTAACGCTTACATGTACTTTCGGCATTACAGCTCGGGAATGGTTTTCGTCTATTGTCCTCATAATCGGCTTCCACCAAAGTGCCGATCTCTCTGGATGATTCATATAAACTACTCTTTTCCGTCATTGCTTTTCCTATGTTATTGAAGTCAGATTACCAGAGATCTTTTCGTTTGTCAATAGAAAAAATAAACCTCAAAACTTATGGAATAGAGCTTGCTTGTATTTTGTCTATAGGGGTATAATGAGCAAAACGCGGAACATTCTTTTTATACGAAAACGGAGAGGAGACAAAATGTTAAGAGCGGCGGCAGTATTCAGCAATCATATGGTATTGCAGAGAAACAAGAAGATATGTGTATTTGGTCAGGGAGTCACAGGCAGGGAGATCTCGGTGACATTGGGGGAGGACGCGGCCCTGGCCAGATGCCGGGACGGTAAGTGGATGGCCTATCTGCCGGAGCGGGAGGCCGGGGAGGGCCTGTGCATGGAAATCAGCGACGGGGAGGAGAGCATCCGCTTTACGGATGTCGCCGTGGGTGAGGTGTGGCTGGCAGGCGGACAGTCCAATATGGAACTGGAGCTTAAGGACGCGGAGGGCGGAAAGGATATTTTGCAGAACGAGGATTATCCTGGAGTCCGGTTTTATTATACTCCCAAGCAGGCATATATAGGTGAGGACTTTGAGGAAGTGGAGAGAAATACCCGCTGGGAGCGTTTTGAGCAGCAGGATGCGGCAAAATGGTCCGCGGTGGGCTTCTATTTTGCGGCGGAGCTGGCCCGCAGGCTTCAGGTTACCGTGGGCGTCATCGGCTGCAACTGGGGCGGCACCTCCGCAAGCTGTTGGATGAGCCGGGATGCCATACTGGCCCAGGAGGCCACCCGCAGCTATGTGGAGGAATATGAAAGCTCTGATTTGATCCGTAAGCCGGAGGCGGAGCAGATCCGGGAGTACCGGGAATATCAGGCTTATCAGGAGGCATGGGACAAAAAAGCGGCGTCTGTCTACGAGAAAGAACCCAGGATGGCCTTTGACAAGGTGCAGGAACTGATAGGGCCGTGCCGGTATCCCGGTCCCATGAACTGCGCCAATTTCACCAGGCCGTCAGGGCTGTATGAGACTATGCTGAAAAGGGTGGCACCCTACACACTGAGAGGTTTTATATATTATCAGGGGGAGAGCGACGATCACAGGCCCCAGGATTATTATGCGCTGTTTACCGGGCTGATCCGGCAGTGGAGACAGGATTGGGGCGATGACGGACTGCCTTTCCTCATGGTGCAGCTCCCCATGCATAGATACCAGCATGACCCGGACACCAGGAGCTGGTGTATTATACGGGAGAGCCAGATGCGGGCCTTTCGGATGCTCCGAAATACCGGTATTGCGGTGGCCATCGACTGCGGGCAGTTCCATGAAATTCATCCCAAGAACAAGAGGCCCGTGGGGGAGAGGCTGGCCCTGCAGGCGTTGTCGGGCGTGTATCATCTGATTTCCGAGGAGGAGGCTTTCGGTCCTATATATCGGGATTTTCGCTATCGGGACCAAGGGATGGAGCTTACCTTTGACTCTGTCTCTTATAGCCAAATCCCACACCCCCCCA
>CAMWTF010000391.1 GCA_947177105.1 uncultured Lachnospiraceae bacterium
TTCCCGCACAGTTCCTGAATGATCAGGGCAGACAACAGGATTCCCACATAGGGGGTCAGGGCCCGCCAGACGGTGGACAATACAGATGACGCCACCATTTTAGGGCGCTGCTGCCATAGCAGGGCCAGGAACTTCCGGTATACCTGCCAGGTGGTTTTCAAGGGCAGAAGCTTTTGCTGGCCTTCCTGATTGGATTTATTCTTCTTCATGGTCGGATTCCTCCTCTCGGTAATATCTGCTCTGCACTTCATAAAGCTCCGCGTAGCTGCCGCCGCGGGCCAGCAGTTCGTTATGGGTTCCTTCTTCTTCAATCTGTCCGTTCCGGATGAGCAGTATCCGGTCGCAGAACCGGGTGGAGGCCAGCCGGTGGGAGATATACACGGAGGAACGGCCATGGGTCATTTCATTGTACTTTCCGTACAGGTCGGCTTCCGCAATTGGGTCCAGGGCGGCTGTGGGTTCATCCAGCACCACAAAGGGCGCGTTCTTGTAAAGCGCTCTGGCCAACATCAGCCGCTGGGTCTCGCCGCCGGAGAGCATGGTGGCGTCCTCGTATACGCTCCGGTTCAGAAGGGACTCGTATTGCTCGGGCAAGGATTCGATTTTTTCGGTGAGACCTGCCATGGCGATGCAGTCCCTGACCCTGGGCAGATCGATATTGCTTTCCGTCTGCGCCACGTTGGCGGCCACTGTGACGGGCACCAGGTTGAAATCCTGGAACACTGCAGAGAACATCTTATAATAGTCCCTTCGGTTGTACTCCCGGATGTCCTTTCCGTTCAGGAGGACTCTCCCGGAGGAGGGATCCAGGAAGCCGCAGAGCAGCTTGATCAATGTAGTCTTGCCGGCGCCGTTGGGTCCTACGATGGCAAGCTTTTCGCCAGGATGCAGGGTCAGGTTCACATGGGAGAGGGTGTCCTGTTCCGCGCCGTCATACCGGAAGCACACATCTTCCAGGCGTATCTCATAGAACTGCGCGCAGTCAGGCACCAGGAGCTCGCCCTCCTCGAAGCGGAAGGGCTCCGGATATTCCAGATATTCCCGGACATTGGACAGATCCAGGCTTTGTGTGTGCAGAGTGACCAGTTGGCTCAGGATGCCGTCTATCCAGCCGCTGAAATTGCCCACTGCGGCGAAATACAACAGGAACATAGCGATGCTAAGGTCGTCGTTCAGAACCATCCGGATCAGGTAGGCGTAGGCGAAGCCGTTGCGCAGAAAAGACAGAACCAGGTCTGCCGCGGCCCCCAGTAGATAGACATTCTGTACGCGCTTATGGAAGAGCCTGTAAGCTGTCCAGGCTTTCGCATACATTTGTTCCAGCCAGGGGCGCATGCCGAAGAGACGGATGTCCTTGGCCATATTGTCGGCTTCGGCATAGGAGGTGAAGCAGTTGAGCGGATGGAGACATGCTTCCTCCTCCTCCCGGTGACGATAGCTGTATCCGCTCAGGGACTTGTTCAGGAAGTAACCGGTCAGAGCGGTGGCAGTGATGACTGCTATCAGCAACGGATTGACGTAGGACAGCATTGCCAGATAGATGAGGAATCCCAGCGAGTTCTGGAGAAGGCCGGTCATGGTTTCCCAGATGGCTTCCCCTGCCGCGCTGTTGCGGCTGAGGCTGTCACTTGCCTTTGCTTCCATTTTCTGGAACTGTTCGTCATAGGTGTTGGGATAAGAGGTGGTGGTTCGCTTGGTGTTCACCTGTGATATCAGTTCCAGGCGGAGCGTGACTTTGCCGTATAGGATGTTGGTGCCCACATAGGAGGAGACAGCAATCAGCAGCATGCGCAAAAGGACGAATCCTGCTATCACGGCAAACAGCTGAGGTAACGGCGCATGGATTTCCACGGCTCCGATGATGGCGGGCGTGATGCTGATTTCGGTGAGGTTGATTGCCACGGCCAAAAGGGCCGTCAGGGTGCACAGGATGGGGACCTTCTTTTCCTTATGCTTCACGGCCAGACCAATCATGAAGCAGCAGTTCTGCCACATGTTGTACTTGCTTTTTTGTTTTGTGGGTTCTTTCTGTTCTTTCTTTGCCATAGTAACTTCCGTGCCTTTCTGAGAGATAATATTTCCAACGCGTTTGAGAGTATTCTATCATATTCTGCGGGAAATGGGGCATTTGGGGACGAAATGTCCGGTTTTGGGGACGAATAACAGGTTGTGCGGCGTGCTGTCAGGGGTGTCGGGCATGGGCCGGGGCCTTGCTGCCAGCCCTGTCTTGCGCTGATGGATGCCAGGGCTATGGCGGAACTATGACAGGAAAGAAATTTTGCTTCAACTGTGGTGGGAACTGTGCTATACTCTTTAAGGAAAGCATCATATCGACGGAAACGATAATGCATGCAGACCGACTGCCATATGCCGTAAAGCGCCTTACGGTGGCGTACCGGAAGGATTTGTCAGGGAGGAAGGAATCATGTATAGATTTGCCGTGTGCGATGACGATTCGGCAGACGCGGATTACGTGACAGCGCTGATAAAGGAATGGAATCAGAAGGCGGGCGTCCCTCTGCGGACAGAATGCTATCCTTCTGCGGAAGCGTTCCTCTTCGCCTATGAGGAAGATAATTCTGTAGACATTCTTTTCCTGGACATTGAGATGGGGGCCATGAGCGGGGTGGAACTGGCGAAGAAGCTGCGGGCCATGGGGGCCAGGCTCCAGATTGTGTTCATCACCGGATACATGGAATATATAGACCAGGGCTACGA
>CAMWTF010000392.1 GCA_947177105.1 uncultured Lachnospiraceae bacterium
ATCCTTGGGATGGGCAAATTTCCAGCTGTCAATGATACCGGCCTCCTTCAGCAGAGCGCCGCAGGCCAGCCCGTCAAAATCAGAACGTGTAATCAGTCTCATAAGTATTGTTCCTTTCTTATTTATAGTTCCGCATATTCCCTGCAAGCACACAACCCGGTGATGAATATCAGGCCGCTTTGGGCGTCCAGGGAATAGGCTGAAAAGATCTTTGGAATACAACAATTATATCCTGTTTGGATATGTATTGCAAGGGGCATCAGGGCGTCTTTTCTCCGGCTAGGAGCAGGCGGTCTGTCCAGATCCGGTACCAGAAGATCCCCAGGAATATCAGCTGCACAATGAAGTAAATCAGGGAGAGCCACTCCAGGTCGTAAAACCAGACCAGCACGGACACCACTCCCGCAAAGCTGCTGATAAGCATAAAGATGATGGACAGATTGTTGTAGCTGTGGTTCTCCGTGGTATTCAGCCCGTCACAGACATGGAGCATGGCCCGCATCAGGACCAGCACCTGGAGGACGCCGGAGATGAAATACAGCAAGTATCCCACTCGAAAGCGCATGTCACCGTTCAGCGAGAAAGGCATCAGATGTTGGCATAGGTAGAGACCCAGGCTGACGGCAATCCATGGAAGCTGTTTGAAAAATTGCTTGTTTCCGGGACCAAGCATAAAGCAGGAGACTGCCAGCAGGAGATAGCCCAGCACATCCGGCAGCACATCCAGCATCAGATGATGCCCGATCACATGGTTTATCACCAGGTCCACAGTCTCAGGAGCCTCTGTGGGAAAAGCTTCAAAGGCTGGATAATCCCAGGCGGGTACACGGATGTCCACTACCAGCAGCAGTACCGCCAAAAACAGTATAAAATAGGGTATCAGTTTTTTGTTCATCATGACCTCTTTTTGTGAATAGCAAATGCTGCTTAAAGTTTTGTCACAATCTGGTTTCTTCCGTTATTTTTACCATAATACAGCTTGTCGTCCGCATCCCGCAGCAGATCCTTCAATTCCTTGGAAGGGTCACAGGCCATGCCGAAAGTCATGGTTATGTAGATCTGATTGTCCCCGGACTGCACACAGGCGCCGCGGATTTCCTCAAGCATCGCAGTCAGCGCTTCGTTTGCCTCCTCCAGCCGGCTGTTTTCATATACCAGCAGAAATTCCTCGCCGCCCCAGCGGATGGCGTAGCCTTTGTCCTTCATATGCTTGCGCAGGATGCGGGCCACATTTTTCAGAACCATATCTCCGCACTGGTGCCCATAGGTATCGTTGACATTTTTGAAAAAGTCGATATCGCCGATTACCAGGGTGAAGGGTGTGTTCTCCGATTTGGCCTTTTCCATGGAGCTGGCCATACGGTGCCCGCCGCTGCGGCGGTTGTAGAGTTCTGTCAGACTGTCCCGCTCGATCAGGCTGCGCAGGGAGCGCTGCATGGACAGAGCGGAGCGGCCAAGCTCCGACAACTCGTCCCCGCGCTTTAGCACGGCGGGATCCAGTTCCTCGCTCAGATTGCCGGTGGCCACCTGGGAGAAGAAGGAGCGCAGGCCGTAGAGCGCACTCAAAAATGTGCCCGCATAATAGATGGAGAACAGGCAGACAAGCACAAGCGCCAGGATCCCCACGATCACAATGGGGGACAGAGCCTTGTTGACCTGGCTGTTCACCTCCGCTGCGGGCTTTCCCACAAACAGGATTCCCATAATCTGGTTATCGTCGTTGTACAGGGGAGCATAATAGCCGAAATAGGTGGTTTCTCTGATGAGAACATTATCATAGAAGCAGGATTCTCCTTCCCCAAGCACATCCACCAGCACCTGCTCGGGCGCCTGGGTGCCAATGATTCTCTCGCCTTTCCAGTTTTTGATGGTAGTCAGAATGCGGGTGTCCTGATAGAACAATGTCACATCCATGCCGGTGCGTTCATGGATACCGTCGATTAGGCTGTAGTCGTTGGTGATGTTGACGCCGCCCTTGTACAGATACAGGGCCGCGTCTCCCACCAGAGTATAGTTTCCGGGATAGGCCGTGTCAAGCAGGGTGTCCACCAGGCTGGCCACATTCTTAAGCTCTTCGCACACCTGCTGCTGCATACTCTTTTTGAAGGTGGCGCTGCTGAAGATTATGACGACAATGCCGTAAATCAGCAGCGGAATCATGCTGATGGCCTGAAAAGAATAATATAGTTTTCCTCGTTTGTTCTTAACTGATTTATTTTTCCTATCCATATGGCTGATACCCAAAGTTACGTTTCCTTTTTCATATAGTGATAAAGTACTAAAAACAGTATAAACGGTACAGAGAAAAATTGCAATGAAAAGAAAATAAACTTTTTCACTTGACAGCAAAAGGAGGCTGGTTTTATAATCGGAACAAATAGAATGATCCGATAAAGCGCTGACGAAGAATAGCGGGCAGTGGCCTCGTCCTTTTACGGACAAGGTTTTTTTTGTGTATAGTGTGCGAAACTGAAAATAGGAGGAATGCGGAATGTATCAGAAAGTATCTACGGACCTTAATTTTGTGGACAGAGAAAAACAGGTGGAACTGTTCTGGAGGGAGCATGACATCTTCAGAAAGAGCCTGGAGAAAAATAAGGAGGGCGAGACCTACACCTTTTACGACGGACCGCCCACGGCCAACGGCAAGCCTCATATCGGCCATGTGGAGACCCGTGTCATAAAGGATATGATTCCACGCTATCTCACCA
>CAMWTF010000393.1 GCA_947177105.1 uncultured Lachnospiraceae bacterium
CACCTGTCCGTTATAACAGCTGATGGACATCACCGGGTCATATCCCAGAAAAGAATACCGCCCCCACTTTTTGTCCGCCTCTGCGCTCTCCAGCAGATAAACATGTCTGCTGACCACTTTCAGCCTGCGCAGCGCCTCAATCGGCGTTGTACTGTCGGAGTAAATTTCCATACTGACAGGAATTACCCCATACTCCCCCTCCGCCATGATCCGCTTTACTTCCTCTAAGGTTGGCCTGATCTTCATATTCTCTGTCCTCCATTTTTTCGTTTACAAATTTTGCGAAACAGGCTCGCCACACAAAAAACCGCCCTTGACAGATATACTCTCTGTCAAGGACGGGTAAATATACAATTTCCCGCGGTGCCACCTTGATTCATGTTATTGCAACATGCCCTTTCAGGATACCAACATATCCCTTGCAACTGACGTATGCGTACGTCATGAAATACTCGGCCAGCAAAACTGCGCCTTTCCTCATGCCCTCAGTGGTCCATTTAGCAGCCTGCATCTCCAACCTTTCTCAGCATCCGGTCTCTCTGTAAGCGCATTTACTGCTGTTATCTCCACCTCAACGGTTTGTGTTCCGCTATTAATTTTTTACTATATTACTCCAGATTTGCATATGTGTCAAGTGTTTTTTATGACACTATATGATTTTAGCCACTGCCACCATAAGCGCAAAAACACATAACAGGATTACAAACAGAGCCATTCCTGCCCGATTCTTATTTTTCTCACTGGCTAATTCATCATACATTGCCACAGCGACAGGATTACCCGCCGGGAGCAGCGCCAACAGTTCCTCTATCAGCTGATGAACTTTTTGGAGGTACGTAGATTTCTCTACTACGCTTGACATGCCCGTAAGATCTGATTCCACATTGTTAAGGCCAAGCCATGCCTCCATATGCAGCTTGCCCTCCGTGTAATGATACTGAAAAAAGCAATTGCAGCGCACAGTGCTTTCTCCCAAAACATAATACGGGGCTCTTCCAAAATTTTGCTTAAGGACAAAACTGTTTGTGTTGAGAAACCGCTGTATGACGTTCTGTACTTCGTCCTCCGGCAGTCCAAGCCATATATCCTTTATATATCTTCCCATGCTGGTTTCCCCCTAAGTATATCCCACGGCAATAGTCTATACCAGCCGCACGGTCTCCCTGGCGATGGCCAGTTCCTCATTGGTGGGAATCACCATAACTTTGGTATGGGAATCCGGGGTGCTGATCACGATGTCCTCGCCCCGCTTTCCGTTGGCTTCCTGATCCAGGGTCACGCCCAGATAGCCCAGATACTCGCAAATCATCGTTCTCACCAGAGCGGCGTTCTCACCCACGCCCGCAGTGAAACAGATCAGGTCCACGCCGTTCATGGCCGCGGTATATGCGCCAATGTATTTTGCCACACGGTAGGCGAAAGTTTTCATGGCACAGGTGGCATAGGCATCTCCCTTGTGATAGCCATCCTCCAGATCCCGGAAATCGGAGGACAGATTATTGGACAGGCCCAGCACACCGGATTTCTTGTTCAGGATGCTCATGATCTCGTCGATACTCTTATTCTCTTTGTGAGCCAGAAATTCAATGATAGCAGGATCGATATCGCCGCTGCGTGTGCCCATGATCAAGCCCTCCAGAGGAGTAAGGCCCATGGAGGTGTCCACACACTTGCCGTTCTTTACCGCAGATACGCTGGCTCCGTTACCCAGATGGCACACGATGGTCTTCAGGGACTCATAGGGCACACCCAGCACCTGCGCCGCCCTCTTGGAGACATAGGAATGGCTGGTGCCGTGGAACCCATAACGACGAATCTTATATTTCTCATAATACTCCGCAGGCAGGCCATACATATAGGCTTCCTGAGGCATGGTCTGATGAAAAGCGGTGTCAAACACAGCCACCATGGGTGTGCTGGGCATCAGCTTCCGGCAGGCATCTATGCCGATCAGATTGGCGGGATTGTGCAGAGGAGCCAAATCATTGCAAGCCTCTATAGCCGCCAGCACCTCATCGTCAATGATCACAGACTGGGCAAACTTCTCGCCGCCATGCACCACCCTGTGACCCACGGCACCTATTTCGTCCAGGCTCTTTACCACACCTGTCTTCTCGTTGGTCAGCGCCTCCAGCACCAAGCGGATAGCCTCGGTGTGATCTGGCATGGGGGTCACGTTCAATTCCTTCTCCCCGCCCGCCGGAGTGTAGGTGATCTGGCTGCCGTCAATGCCAATACGCTCACACAGACCCTTTGCAATGCACTGCTCCGACTCGGAATTTATCAGCTGAAATTTCAGGGAAGAACTCCCACAGTTAATCACTAAAATATTCATAACATGACTTCCTTTCCATTTACAATTATTAATGCCTTTATTATACAGCGGGCTGACATTATCACCTTTTTGTGTATGTTACATAAGTATACGGAATCTCTCCTTCAATCCTCTCGTCGATTGTCTTTATAAAATTTTCCTCTTCAAACTGCGGGAAAAAAATATCACCGTCAAAACATTTATCTATTTCGGTTATATACATCTTTTCTACAATCGGCAATGCTTCCTCATATAGTTTTGCGCCGCCGGAAATAAAAACATCTCTATCCCCTGCTAATTGTATCGCATCCTGCAGCTGTCTCGTATACACCTCTCCGAGCCCACGAGACTAGGCATGAGGTCGTATGCCGTCTTCTGCTTGAAAAA
>CAMWTF010000394.1 GCA_947177105.1 uncultured Lachnospiraceae bacterium
TCCAGAGAGGAACTGACAGCCTGTATCCGCTATGGACATATACATGGATGCAGGAGTTATCTGACGGTAAACACCCTGATGAAGGAGCAGGAACTGGCGGAACTGGTGGAGGAACTAAAGCCCCTGTACGAGGCGGGGCTGGACGGCGTGATTGTGCAGGATATTGGGGCGCTGCAGATAATCCGGTGGCATTTTCCGGATCTTAAGCTTCACGCCAGCACCCAGATGACCGTCACCGGAGGGGAGGGGGCAAAACTGCTGAAGGAATTGGGGGTATCCAGGGTGGTGCCCGCCAGGGAGCTCAGTCTGCGGGAGCTTGGGACGCTTAAGCAGGAAAGCGGGCTGGAGGTGGAGGCTTTCGTTCACGGCGCCATGTGCTATTGTTATTCCGGCGCATGTCTTTTCAGCAGCCTTTTGGGGGGGCGCAGCGGCAACCGGGGGCGCTGTGCCCAGCCTTGCAGGCTGGCCTATGACACGGACAGTCCCGGCGCCACTGTCCACAGGAAGGAGTATTATCCTCTAAGTCTGAAGGATCTGTGTACCATAGAGCATCTGCCGGAACTGATAGAGGGAGGCATCGACTCCCTCAAGATCGAGGGACGTATGAAGAAGCCGGAGTATGCGGCGGGGGTGACGGCGCTTTACCGAAAATATCTAGACAGATATCTTGCCCATCCCGAAAAATCATTTCAGGTGGAGAATGAGGACTTGGAGGCTCTGTCCAAACTGTATATCCGCAGCCAGAGACAGGACGGATATTTCTTCAGACAGAACGGACGGGAGATGGTGACTCTGGAAAGTCCCTCCTACAGCGGCAGTGATGAGGCATATCTGGAGCAGGTGCGGCGGCAATATATAGAACATAAAAAGCGGCTGAAAATCTGGATGAAAGCAGAGTTTGTCTGCGGCCGGCCCGCCCGGCTTTTGATGGGGATGGGGGACTGTCAGGCAGAGGTATGGGGCGGCGCGGTGGAACCTGCCCAGAACCGCCCCATCCTTGAGGCGGATATAAGAAAACAGCTGCAAAAGCTGGGAGAGACCTGCTTTATATTGGAAAGCCTGGAAATCCACACCGATGAAAAGGGCTTTTACTCCCTGAAGGAGATCAATGCCCTGCGCAGGGAGGCAGTGCGCAGGCTGGAAGATCAGATCATAGCAGGTTATGGGCTGACGCCGGCGAGGATAGCGTATGCATCCGACGGGAACCAGGAAACAGGAGAGACACAGACCGAATGCCTGACGGAGGAGTATCTATCCGCTGGCGCAGCTGCTGCGGCAGAGACACAGGCTGCAGACAGGACAACAAAGTATATGCCGGCCGTTGGCAAAATGGCCCGGGGAACATCCTATGACAGGGAATTTCGGGTTCATATTTCCACAGAGGAACAGCTTTTGTGTCTGGCTGAGCATTTATCCGCCACAGGGAAGGACGGCCCGGACCAGGAGGACAGGCGCCGGACCATAGATCGGATTTATATGGAGAGCCATCTGCTTTTGAGCCCCCGGGCCGATAAGCGGCAGAGAGACTTGCGTGAACTGGATCGGATAGAGAAGGCGGAAATAATACAGCAGGCGCTGGAAGGTTTGAACAAAGCAGGGATCGCTGTGTGGATCGCCCTTCCCTATATTCTGCGAAGCAAGGACCGAAAAATCATGGAAAGCGCCATGGAACTGTACTGTCAGGGAAGGATACAAGGTTTTTTGACAAGGAATCTGGAAGAATACGGCTGGTTACAGCAAAAGAATCCACAGTGGCCGATCCAGCTGGATCACACAGTTTATGTATGGAACAGCCAGTCGGCGGCGTTCTGGCAGAGAAAAGGCTGCGGGCTGACCTGCCCGCTGGAGTTAAACGGCAGGGAATGGGACCGGCTATTGAGACAGCTGCAACACTCTGGCGGACAGTTTTGGCAGAGTGAGGCCGCCCACGCTCCGGAAAAGCTGGTCTATGGGCGCATCCCCATGATGGTTACTGCCAACTGCATCGCCAGAACCGCCGGAAAATGCTTACATAGTCAGAGCATACAAGCGGAAGGAGCGCTGACGGATCGGTACCGGACCCGTTTCCCCGTGGAGATCCGCTGTGATGTATGCATGAACATAATCTACAACAGCGTACCTCTCTCCCTGCACAAGGAACATGTACGCAATGTGTACAAACGCCTGTCCTTCACCACGGAAAGCGGCAGGGAAATGCGGCAGATTCTAAACTTTTTTACAGATAAATCTATTTCAGACGCATGTACACCGCCCTACAAGAGTTATACCACCGGTCATGAAAAAAGAGGTGTATTATAATGCAGGAAGAATCTGGCGCACAATTTTTTTCATTTTGTGGTTGCTATTCCCGGCGATTTCGTCTATACTTACTTTAGTCATATGACACACCGAATCGGAGGGAATTGCAATGATCGAAGCAACGAGCTGTGGTGGTGTGGTAATTTTCCGGGGCAAGATTTTACTCTTGTATAAGAATTACAGGAATAAATACGAAGGCTGGGTTCTTCCCAAGGGCACTGTGGAAGAGGGCGAGGAGTACAAGGAGACCGCTCTGCGGGAGGTGCTTGAGGAATCCGGCGCCAGAGCGTCCATCATCAAGTATATCGGGAAAAGCGAATATACCTTTGCTGCGGCGGAGGATATCGTGTCCAAGGATGTACACTGGTACCTGATGATGGCGGACAGTTATTACAGC
>CAMWTF010000395.1 GCA_947177105.1 uncultured Lachnospiraceae bacterium
CTCCCATGCCACACCCGCCCCATAGCATACAGCCTGCCAGCGCTACGGCAAGCTTTGGGATGTATCTGTTCATTCTGCTATTCCCTCTGTCAGTCATTTCAGTACTCCTTCCGGCCACATCCTTATTCGTCCGGTTCGTCATGCAGGACGATCAGATCCGTGTAATGGTCCAGGACGGTCTGCTGGGCTGCGGCAGACAGATAGACCACCTCATATTCCGTCCCGCGCTGGCTCACTCTTTTGTCCAGAAAAAAACCCGCCCTGTCCCCGCTCTCCGTCACGAGTTTTTTCCACCGTCCCTCCTGCCAGATCTCCTGCACCCATCCCTGGGCGGCGGCAAACCGGAGGATTTCCGCCCCGGAGAGCTTCTGCACTGTCTGTAAGTCCGCAAGCTGATTGAGTTCCGCCGCAAGTTCCGTAGCCAGGCATACATCCGTGGGACGAAACTCCGCCGCCCGTATGGCTGTGATCATAAAGGGCTGCTTCTGAATCTTGATGTTTTTTCTTCTTACGGAGCCTGGAGTAGCCGCTTTCATCTCCCCGTAATAGGTCTTCTCCCTCCTGCCCTGGGTAAATTCCTGGATGGCCGCCAGAAAAGCCTCGCCGTAATTGTCATACTTGCGCTCTCCCACTCCGGCTACCTGCAGCATCTCCCCCCTGTCAAAGGGCAGACATACACACATTTCAATCAGGGTTTTATCGCTGAAAACCATATAGGGCGGAATACTCCCCTCCCTGGCCAGTTCCATCCGCAGCCTCTTAAGCGCTTCGAAAAGTTCCAGGCCCCGGTGGTTCAGAACGTCGGACTTGCGGGCTTTTCTGGTCCTTTCCGCAATCCTTTGCTCCTCTCTGGCCCAGCGCAGAATCAGACTATCGCTGCCGTCCAGCAGATCCTGGGCTTTGGCGCACACCTTTAAAACGGCATACTTGTCCTGTGTGGCGGACAGGTATTTTCTCTGCTCCAGTTCCCGGATGATCTGCTTGATTCTATCCTCGGACAGCTCCTGCAAAGCTCCGTAGGTGGGGCAGCGGTCCGCCCCCAGCTCCAGCAGCTTGGAGCGTTTGTCCCCGTGGAGCGTCCCCGCAACCACATTGATGCCAAAGCGCTGGCGCAGTTCCAGGATACAATTGATGACCTTCCTGGCCGCCTCCGTGCAGTCCTGCTCCTCATATTCCCCCTTGCAGGCGGAGCAGTTCTCACAGCGCTGCATGCCATACTCCCCGAAATACTCCAGAATATACTTGCGCAGACAGCCGGTGGAGTAAGCGTAGCTTACCATGCTCTGCAGCCGTTTACTGTCCCGCTCCCTGACCAGCTCGTTCTCCTGTGGCCCCAGTTCCTCGTTGGGGGGCTTGTTGTCCAACAGATATTGATTTACCATCACATCCTGGCCGGAAAAAAGCATGACGCATTCCGACTCCGCGCCGTCCCGCCCGGCACGGCCCGCCTCCTGGTAATAATTTTCCATGCTTTGGGGCATGTTGAAATGCAGCACATAGCGGACGTTGGACTTATCAATGCCCATGCCGAAGGCGTTGGTAGCCACAATCACGGGTTTTCTGTCATAGATGAAATCCTCCTGGTTCTCACTGCGCTCCTGGGGCGTGAGGCCCGCGTGGTATTTTGCCACAGGAACGCCTCTGGCCTGTAATGTCTCATACACTTTCTCCACATTTTTGCGGGTGGCGCAGTAGATAATGCCGCTGTCCCCGGGGTGGCCCTCTATATATTGCAGTATGTAGTTCATTTTGTTTTTGGGTGTTTCCACACCAAAATAGAGGTTCTGACGGTCAAAGCCGCTGACCAGAAGCTGGGGATCTTTTAGGCCCAGCACGGCGATAATATCGTCTTTTACCTGGCTGGTGGCCGTGGCGGTGAAGGCGCTGATCACGGGCCTGCTGTTTAGCTTTTTGATAAAAGAGACAATTTTCAGATAGCTGGGCCGGAAATCCTGCCCCCACTGGGAGATACAGTGGGCCTCGTCCACGGCCACCATACTGATCTGCGCCCTCTGGGCAAAGCAGTTAAAATCCCAGGTCTCCAGCCGCTCCGGGGCCACATAGATAATCTTGTATCTGCCTCCCATGGCGTACTCCATGGCCTTCTGAATCTGTCCCTCGGTCAGGGAGCTGTTGATATAGGCGGCGTGGATGCCCGCCTGGTTCAGCGCCTGTACCTGGTCTTTCATCAGAGAAATCAGTGGGGATATCACCACCGTGATCCCCGGCAGCATCAGAGCCGGAACCTGATAGCATATGGATTTTCCCGCCCCGGTGGGCATAATGCCCAGCGCGTCCCGCCCCGTCAGGATGCTGTCAATCAGCATCTCCTGGCCCGGACGGAAATCGGTGTATCCGAAGTATGTCTTTAAAATTTCCTTTTTTTGCAATTTGTTCTTTCCTCCTATATAGAGTTCCGCATCTGATCTCCCGACACACAGCCTCGTGTTGAATGGCTTCTTTTGGGGAAGCATTTTCTTCACATACTATACTCACGAGCGCTTCCGTTTATGGATTGGCGAAAGACCCTTGCTTCTCCAACAGACGAACCTCTTGATCTGCCGGTTATCCTCTTCCCCCGTGCATTATGCAACTGAAATGAAGTCGGTTGGGCCGTCAGCGCATCTTGGAGAAGTAATCCAGCAGGATTTCCTTGATATAATTGTAGCGTCTGGCGTAGGAGTTCTCCAC
>CAMWTF010000396.1 GCA_947177105.1 uncultured Lachnospiraceae bacterium
TTGCTGAACTCCTCGCCATTCTTGGTCTCTTCCTTGCCGCGGAAACGGGTGTTCTGAAGCAGCACCACATCTCCCTCTTTCATCGCGTCCACAGCCTTGGTAGCCGCTTCGCCGGTCACGTTGTAGTCAGCCACGAATACGACTTCCTTGCCCAGCTTCTCGGACAGCCTCTTAGCCACAGGTGCCAGGGACTCCTTCTCGTTGGGGCCTTCCTTCACCTTGCCCAGGTGGGAGCAAAGAATCACCTTGCCGCCGTCGTCAATCAGCTTCTTAATCGTAGGCAGAGCTGCCACGATACGTGTCTCGTCTGTAATCTCGCCGTTCTTCAAAGGAACGTTGAAGTCACATCTAACCAGAACTCTCTTTCCCTTTGCGTTGATGTCATCAACGGATTTCTTGTTCAAGCCCATTTTACAAAACCTCCATTTTAATTGTCGTAAAAAGAGGCCCGGCCCCTCAGACCGGACCCCTTATAGGTCGCTACATTCATACACTTCCCACAAATAACCTGGTGCAAACCTGGAAGAATGCACCTATCACACTGTGAGACTGGCTTGCAAAGCGAACTTGTTCGCCAGCGAGCCTAGAATGTTCTTAGGCCGCGTACTATGCGGCCTTAGAACTTCTTCTCACACTTAGCCAAGCTCGCTGAAATACTTGATGGTACGAACCATCTGAGAGGTGTAGCTGTTCTCGTTGTCATACCAGGAAACAACCTGTACCAGAGAGTTGCCGTCTTCCATCTTGGAAACCATGGTCTGGGTAGCATCGAAGATGGAGCCGTAGGTGCTGCCAATCACATCAGAAGATACGATCTCGTCCTCATTGTAGCCGAAGGACTCGGTGGCAGCTGCCTTCATAGCAGCATTGATGCCTTCCTTGGTAACCTCGCCCTTTACAACCGCTACCAGGATAGTGGTAGAACCGGTGGGGGTGGGTACACGCTGTGCGGAACCGATCAGCTTGCCGTTCAACTCAGGGATAACCAGGCCGATTGCCTTAGCTGCACCAGTGGAGTTGGGAACGATGTTGCAGGCGCCTGCGCGGCTTCTTCTCAGATCGCCCTTTCTCTGGGGACCATCCAGAATCATCTGGTCGCCGGTATAAGCGTGAACGGTGGTCATGATACCGCTCTGGATAGCAGCGAAATCGTTCAGCGCCTTAGCCATGGGAGCCAGGCAGTTGGTGGTGCAGGAAGCTGCGGAGATAACGGTATCCTCGGGCTTCAAGGTGTTGTGGTTTACATTGTATACGATGGTAGGAAGGTCATTGCCTGCGGGAGCAGAGATAACAACCTTGCGGGCGCCAGCGGTGATGTGTGCGGAAGCCTTGTCCTTGGAGGTGTAGAAACCGGTACACTCCAGAACTACGTCTACCTTCAGCTCGCCCCAAGGAAGCTTGGAAGCATCTGCCTCTTTGTAGATGGTGATGGTCTTGCCGTTCACGGTGATGTTGTCCTCGCCGGCCACTACGCTGTCAGCGTACTTATACTTGCCCTGAGAAGAGTCATACTTGAGCAGGTGTGCCAGCATCTTGGGGCTGGTCAGATCGTTGATTGCCACTACCTCATAGCCCTCTGCGTCGAACATCTGTCTGAAAGCCAGACGACCAATACGGCCAAAACCATTAATTGCTACTCTTACTGCCATTTTAGTTTCCTCCTAAAATATATTTTATATTATTTTGACGAAGAACTCCACCGGCTGCCAATACTGACTGTCACTGGATTGTCAAAATTTTGTCAACACTGTTATTGTACCTAATTCCTGTCCAAAATTCAAGATGTAAATCAAAAATATTTGGCAAAACTGGGAATTTTTACAGTTTGTTAATAATTTTATCCCGTGCCCTCCCGAAGCATTCTGTCATATTCCTCCCAGGAGATATATTTTCCGCCCATGCTCTCCAGATGGGGCGTGTGGAACTGACAGTCAATCATCAAAAACCCGTTCTCCTGAAGCATCCTGGCCAGGGCAATCAGCGCCGCTTTGGAGCCGTTCTCCTTTTCCGAGAACATGCTCTCCCCAAAAAAGCACCGCCCGATGGAAACTCCGTAGAGCCCGCCCGCCAGATCGTCTCCCTCAAAGACCTCCAGACTCAGGGCATAGCCCTCTCTGTTCAGCCTGCAATACGCCTCCTCCATTTCGTCGGTAATCCAGGTTCCTTCTTCAAATTCCCTCTTAGCCCGGCACCGGTGCATGGTATCCCCGAAATCCCTGTTTAACTGCAATCTGTATGTATGCCTGTGAATAT
The DNA here is from genome assembly GCA_947177105.1 of uncultured Lachnospiraceae bacterium. Taxonomy (GTDB): domain Bacteria; phylum Bacillota; class Clostridia; order Lachnospirales; family Lachnospiraceae; genus Acetatifactor. The sequence goes on from CAMWTF010000396.1 coordinate 2,254, forward strand.
ACTTATTCATGGAGCGTGAAATGTGGATTTCCTCCGGTATAATGACAAACCGCCGCTTCGGGCACCACCACATTATCTCCTCCCCCGGGGAGTACCAGGGAAAAATACCATGGGTATAGGCCAGCAGGAGCCGATCCACGCACAAGTCGCCTCCCACGGCCAACAGCCCGTCCTCCTCGGCGAGCACGGGATTTGGAAAGGATATCTCTCTGGGATTTAAACGAAATACCGGCACAGTTTTCGTTCCTTTCTTAATTAAGTTCCGCATATCCCCTCCATGCACACATGCCCAGTGAGCAAATTCATGCCGCTTTGGCGTCCTGATTTTGCTCAGTGTCCATTTCGAGAATATGCTGTTTATGAGTTCCGCATATCCCCTCCATGCACACATGCCCAGTGAGCAAATTCATGCCGCTT
>CAMWTF010000397.1 GCA_947177105.1 uncultured Lachnospiraceae bacterium
GATAGGCTCAACCGGGGGCAAGGTATCCCGGTGCCCCAGGGGCCATTTTCCATTGAATTTAAGAATGTATCTTACCAGTACCCAACGGGGGAGAAAAAAGTGCTGGATCATATATCCTTTCGCATAGAGGCGGGGGAGAAGATTGCGCTGGTGGGCTTAAACGGCGCAGGCAAGACTACACTGACCATGCTGATGTGTGGATTGCTTCTGCCGGACGAGGGGGAAATCCTGCTGGACGGGCATACCCTGTATGAATACAACCGGGACGAGATGTATGCTCTATTTGGAGTCGTGCCGCAGCGGTTCCATCTGCTGCCGGTTTCCCTTGCCCGGAATATTGCCTCCGCTGCGGAGGAGGAGGCGATTGACCGTGACCGCCTTGCGGACTGTATCAAGCTGGCAGGGCTGACGGAAAAGGTCGCATCCCTGCCCAGGGGGGCGGATACTCTGCTGGGCAGGGAACTGGACGAGGACGGCATAGAGCTGTCCGGCGGGGAGACACAGAAGCTTCTGCTTGCGCGGCTGCTCTATAAAAATCCGCCCTGCATCATTCTTGACGAGCCCACAGCGGCGCTGGACCCCATTGCCGAGGATAAAATGTACCGCAGCTACAATGAGATCGCGGCCCGGGCCACGTCCATATTCATATCCCACCGGCTGGCTTCAACGAATTTCTGCGATCGCATTTTCCTGCTGGACAATGCCGGGTTTGCGGAGGCGGGCACCCATGAGGAGCTGATGGCAGCGGGCGGTAAATATAAAGAACTGTTTGAAATTCAGAGCAAGTATTACTCCGACCGGAACATAAATAAATAACATATTCCCAGATGACGCGCTGATGGATATATGGGGAGAATGGAAATTTTTGCGGACTGTGCCGGTAGGGAATATGTGGAACAAAAATAAGGAGGCCGGAAAAGATGACAGGGAATAGGAAAAAGAGAGAGCACAGGCTGCGCAAGGAGTGGAAGCTGGTCTGGCGGGCCATGGGAATCCTGAATGAAATGCTGCCCCATCTATGGTTGTATCAGGGGCTTGGCATTCTCGCCGACACCCTTTCGCCCTACTTTGGGCTCTATATGTCCGCACAGCTGGTAAATGAACTTGCTGGGGATTGCGATTACAAAAGGCTGCTTTTGCTGGCGGGGATCACGGTGTTTGGCGGATTTCTGATTTCTTTTGCAGCAAAAATTCTGCAAGGCAAGAGGGCAATACATGATAATTTTCTGTTCAGTAAACATGAAGCCTATCTGGCGGACGCACAGAACGATTTTCAGTATGAACACCTGGAGGAGCCGGAGGTGGTGCTCCTGCGATCAAGAATTTTTGCGGGATTGAATGCTACGGGGGCAGGGCTTGTGGCGGTTAAGTGGCAGGTCTCAGACCTGATCAGAAACATTTTGAGTGTTATCTTCTCTGTCTCCCTGACAGTATCCATGTTCGCCATGGCTGCGCAGGGCGAGTATACGGGAATCTTTGGCTTTATCAATTCCCCGGCTTCGGCAGTGGTGATTCTGGGATTGATTATCCTGAATGCATTCTGTTCTATCAAGATATCCGCCGCCAGTGTGGTCAGACAGCAGAAAGCCCTCGGCAAGCTGGCAGCCGATAATACACATTATTCCATCTTAAGCCGTCTGTGGGGAGCGGATATGATTATGTTTGATCTCAACAGGGTTGTGGTGGAAGAGTTCCGTAGGCGCAGGCTTCGCCCCGAATGGGTGGCGGAGAGAGAAGAGGTGGTCATAAAATATAATTCCCTGTCCATCATTCTGAATGCGGTTGTTAATGTTGTCCTGTTCCTCTTCACGGCGGCCAAGGCATTTATCGGCGTGTTTGGAATAGGCAGCTTTATCCTGTATCAGGGAACCATCAAAAGGTTTGTGGCGGCGGTTTCAGGGATTGCCAGCGATATGGGCGGGCTTAAACAGAACAATACTTATCTGGCGCTGCTGTATGAATACCTGGATCTTCCCAATGACATGTACAAGGGGACGCTGGCTGTGGAAAAGCGGGATGATATCGACTATGAAATTGAGTTCCGGGACGTGAGCTTTAAGTATCCCCGCAGGGAAAACTGGGCCCTGCGCCATGTCAGCATGAAATTTAAGATCGGCGACAAGCTGGCAATCGTGGGAGAGAATGGTTCAGGTAAAACCACGTTTATCAAGCTTCTCTGCCGCCTGTATGACCCGACGGAGGGGAAGATTTTGTTAAACGGCATCGACATCACCCGGTATCGGTACGAGGAATATATGGCGCTGTTTTCCGTAGTGTTCCAGGATTATGCTCTCTTTGGTTTCCCGCTGGGCGAGAATGTGGCCGTGGACTTAAGCTACGATGAGGACAGAGTGCGCGACTGCCTGATTCGCGCGGGCCTGGGGAATATTTTTGAGACGAAAGCTTCAGGCGCTGACGGGAGCGATATCGCGGCGCAGACGGGAGCCTGTCTTAATCGAACCTCAGATATGCAGGAGGGAGATAGGTATGAAGAGGGTAAACAGAAGGGAGATAGGACAAAGGATAAGCTGGAGGGCCCGGAAAAAGGTTTGGATATGAGGGAGAAAAATGTCCTAAAGAGGGCAATCGGGAGGGAGTACGACTCTGAGGGAACGGATTTCTCCGGCGGGGAACGACAGAAGATCGCCCTGGCCCGT
>CAMWTF010000398.1 GCA_947177105.1 uncultured Lachnospiraceae bacterium
GAGTATATTAAAGCCCAGGGTATCCGGGCCCAGGTGGATGGCCGCATCAAACATTTTTTCAGCATCTATAAGAAGATGAAGAACCAGAACAAAACACTGGACCAGATCTACGATCTGTTCGCTGTGCGGATTATTGTGGAGTCGGTGAAGGACTGTTATGCGGCTCTGGGCGTGATCCATGAGAAATATAAACCCATTCCCGGGCGGTTCAAGGACTATATTGCCATGCCCAAGGCCAACATGTACCAGTCTCTGCACACCACCCTGATCGGCAGCAACGGGCAGCCCTTTGAGATCCAGATCCGCACCTTTGAGATGCACAAGGCGGCGGAATACGGCATTGCGGCCCACTGGAAATACAAGGAGGCGTCAGACGGCAAGAAGGTGGAGGGCCGGGAGGAGGAAAAGCTGGTATGGCTGCGGCAGATTTTGGAGTGGCAGCGAGATATGTCGGACAATCGGGAGTTCATGAATCTGCTGAAGAATGATCTGGATCTGTTTTCTGACAATGTGTATTGCTTCACCCCAACCGGGGAGGTCAAGAACCTGCCTGCGGGTTCTACCCCCATAGATTTTGCCTACAATATTCACTCGGCGGTGGGCAACAAGATGGTGGGAGCCCGGGTCAACGGCAAGCTGGTGACCATTGACTATGAGCTTAAGAACGGTGACAGAATCGAGATCATTACCTCCCAGAACTCCAAGGGACCCAGCCGGGACTGGCTGAACGTGGTCAAGAGCACCCAGGCCAAGAACAAGATCAACCAGTGGTTTAAGAACGAGTTGAAAGAAGACAATATTATCAAGGGCAAGGAATTGCTGGCGGGCTACTGTAAGTCCAAGGGCATCAACATGCCCGATTTGGTGAGGAATGTCTATATGGAGGCCATCATGCGCAAATATGGTTTCCACGACTGGGACTCCGTGCTGGCGGCCATTGGGCACGGCGCCCTGAAAGAGGGTCAGATCATCAACAAGATGCAGGAACTCTATGACAGGGATCACAAGAAGGAGATGACCAACGAGGAGGTACTGCAAACCATCATGGAGAGCGGTACCATGATGATGCGCCCCGGCAGCGGACGCTCCAAGAGCGGCATTGTGGTAAAGGGGATTGCCGATTTGTCCGTGCGTTTCTCCAAGTGCTGTTCCCCTGTGCCGGGGGATGAGATCGTGGGCTTTGTGACCCGGGGCCGTGGGATTTCCATTCACCGCACGGACTGCGTGAATATGCTGAGTCTGCCGGAGATGGAGCGGGTCAGGCTCATTGACGCGGAGTGGCAGGCCGGCGACGGAGACGAGGCTCAGGACGGCAAGTACATGGCCGAGATCCGTATTTTTGCCAACAACCGCAACGGCCTGCTGGCAGATATCTACAAGTCATTGACGGAGAAAAATATTGACATTCTGTCCATGAACACCAAGACAAACAAGCAGGGGCAGGCAACCCTGCAGACCTCCTTTGAGATCTCCGGCAGGGAGGAGCTGAACCGGGTCATAGACAGGATCCGCAATATAGAGAGTGTCATCGACATAGAAAGGACGACGGGCTGATGGCTGAGACAAAGATCGGAAGAATGGTGCTGGGCTCTTACCAGACCAATTGTTATTTTATTTATCAGGAAGATAAAAAGCGGGCAATCGTGGTGGATCCGGCGGATCAGGGGAGAAAAATTTATGAGGCCCTGCTGCGCAACGGTATCAGGGTGGAGGCAATTCTGCTGACCCACGGGCATTTTGACCATATCTGGGGCACCGGGGAGCTGCGGGAGAGCGCAGGAGTGAAACTCTACGCCCTGGATGCGGAGAAAAAGGTGTGCGAGGATTCCCACAACAATGTGTCTGATATGACAGGCAGGCCCTACACGGTGACGCCGGACGAGTATTTGAAAGACAGGCAGGAGATGACGCTGGCGGGCATACATTTCCGGGTCATTGCCACACCGGGGCATACTATAGGCAGCTGCTGTTACTATTTCCCCGAGGCGGGTTTTCTGGTCAGTGGCGATACCCTGTTTGCGGAGTCTGTGGGCAGGACGGATTTTCCCACCGGCAGCATGAGCAGTATTGTGCGCTCCATCAAGGAAAAGCTCTATCTGCTGCCCGGAGAGACCAAGGTTTATCCAGGGCATGGAGACAGCACCACCATTGAACATGAGATGCAGTACAATCCCTTTACGGCGTGATGTGTGGTATCGCAGGCAAAGCCGGAGTTTAGCCAAGCCAAACTCCAGATATGCATGTAGAGGGAAGTAAGAAAGTGATCATCAAATAAGGAGAGACAGATGCTGGCAGTCAGGCTGAACCGGGAAAATTTTGAATATGATATCCAGGCGCTGCTGAAATCCTTTTACCCGGAGGAACCTCTGCGGATCATTACGCCTGCCAGCCGGGATCAGGAGATCCGTGAGGGTGAGAGGGAATGGAGTGTCCAGGTCGAGGAACCCACAGTCAGAATGCGGCTGGCGGAAAGAGAAGTGGAGTGGCGCTGCGAGGAAGAAGGGGGCTTTAAGGATTGCTTTAAACGCTTTTTTTACCGCTGTCTGGTGGAGATCACAGGCAGGGAACTGCCCTGGGGGAATCTGACGGGCATCCGCCCCACCAAGCTGGCCTATGCCATGCTGGAGGAGGGAAAGCAGGATCAGGAGATCATAGA
>CAMWTF010000399.1 GCA_947177105.1 uncultured Lachnospiraceae bacterium
CGGGCACGCCGCTTTTGGGGCCGCCCGGCACCCCCTCAACCCCCAACGGAAAATTTGCCCCAAACCGCTTTAAGATCGCCCACATCTTTGACCTGAGCCAGACCGAGGGCCGGGAGCTGCCGCAAATCGGCGTGTCCGAGCTGACCGGCGATGTGGCCGACTATACCGGTATCTATGACCGGCTGACTGCAATTTCCCCTCTGCCTGTGGTGCAGGAGGATTTTCAGCGGAGCGCAAAGGGCTACACCAGCTTTGCGGAAAACCGTGTTGTGGTGAAACCCGGAATGAGTCAAGTACAGACCATCAAGACGCTGGTACATGAGATCGCCCACGCAAAACTTCATAGGCCGGACGATATTCTGGCAATACCAACGCCCGGGGAGAAACGGCAAAAGGAGGTGGAGGCCGAAAGTATCGCCTATGTCGTCTGCCAGCATTTCGGCATTGATACATCGGACTACTCCCTGGCCTATGTCGCTGGGTGGAGCCGAGGGAAAGAGCTTACCGAACTGAAAGCGTCTTTGAATGTGATCCACGCCACCGCCGGGGAAATCATCGACGCCATATCCCCGCCCCCGCCGAAGCTGGAGCGGCAGTTGTCTCAGGCCCCGGAGAAGAAACCAAAACGAGCAAAACGAAAGTGAGGCAAAACACAATGGAAAACACCAGCAGCATCCTGGAGCGTATGCGGGAAATCGAGATTTTCGGCGTTCCGGCCCTGTTTAGCGAAAATCAGATACAGCCGGACGGCGTTTATCCCGGTATGTCCCTCTATGAACTGCAAGGCGGGGACGGCCGGTTTATGGCCTCCGTCCTCACCCCTGTCCCTATCCCGGTGCTGGAGGACGGCCCCCGCGAGTTGGAACCGGGCGATCTGGTGATGGACACCGGGGCCGGGTACTACACCCCCTCCGAGTTTGAGGAAAAGTACCTGTGCCCAGAGTTTGACGGAATGGATCGGTATGGAAAAGAAGATTGACCTTATCCCCTTTTTGGAGGGGATCGTGGAGGAAAACACCCAAAGCTATCAATCGGACTTTGCCCACGATGAGGAGCGCCTGCAAGCCGCTATGCTGGAAACATACCAGGAGGATCGCACATTTCTCTGGATGAGCCGCCCCTGCGGGACGTGGTGCCTTTTGGAACGGGAGGTTTTTCTGCGGGAGACTCCAGCGCACATCATCTGGACAAACTGCGATTATGAAGCGGAGGCCGATAAAATCAAGGCGTACCGCGTCATTGTGGCCCCCGGACGCAAGGGGGCTTTTGTGCTGGGCAAGGTGCAGCCGATCAATTATGGGGAACAGATACAGCGCGTCAGACAAAGCGCCGTCCATGTATGGACAGTCAGCCTCACCTTTGCGGATGGTTATTTCTCCACGTTCTCCTATGAACAATATTCCCGGCAATCCCGCAGCCTGATTGAAGCGCACGGGAAAATAGAACATATCCAGTTTAACCCTCAAAATGAATCAGAACTGCGCTGTGTCCTCCAGGCAGAGCGCATGATCCCCGCCGTCAGAAAGAGAACGCCCCGTAAGAAGAAACCAGCTACCCGGTAGCACCCACAGCGGACAGCGCCGCCGAAAGGCGGTGCTGTCCGAGCAAGTATGTCATTTGTTAAACACAAATGACCCTTGTTAGGGGGCGCAACCCCCTTAAAACCCCCGCCTACGAAAATATGTCTCACCATGAGACGTATTTTCAGCGCACTTTATACGGAAATGCGTCTCACCGTGAGACGCATTATTCGACTAAGCTGGAATCAGTGGCAACTGACGAAATTACCTCCCAGCGAATACTACAGCTACATCACTACGGGTATTTATCCGCTCCCTGGCAGGATGAATTGAATTTGTTTAGTCCTCCTCAGCTTGGTGGTCAAAGTTGACCAACCGAACGTTATCGAGGGGACCAATATAGAAGGTCATCGTTTCAAGGCCATATGGCGGATTATGAGCGCCATGAAAAGTTTCTACCCGTATAACAACCTCATAGTATGGCGATTCCGGGACTTTTTGAACATTGAGAACTTCCTGCCGCCAATATTGCTTGTGTTCACCATAGTATTCCTCAACAGCCGCAGCAGTTGGCTGATACAACAGCCGCAAAATAACCTGTTCTTCCGCATTGGATCGCTCCTGCGGCGGTTCTCCTGTCGCAACGCCTGTTGACAGCAAAACAGTTGCAGTAGCTATGATTCCAGCAGCAAATATTGTAAGTTTACGCATAATAGCACCCCTAAAATAAGATGCCCGATATCCGCTGCAAAATCAGTGGCAATTTGTGGAACAGCAACCATCTTAGTTGCTCTGAGTGCCATCCTGAATCAATTTTATCCTATAAGGAGGTCCTTGTGATGAAAGCTGGCGATTTGATTAACCTGTTAATGTCTTACGATGAGAGTGATGAGGTTCAAATTGAAATCTATGAAACAGTTTCGGGTCAATACATTGACACTACTGCCGCAATTTCTGTCGTGGGGGATGGCGCTTTTGCGCCATCACTCCGCATTGATGTAGAAGCCGGAAAATTCAAAGACTTCCCTTAATGCTAACCCTCTTTCCCCTGTCGTAGCATACTTTCATTTTGTCCTTGACTAAGGGTACACTTTACCGCAAAATTAAATCTC
>CAMWTF010000400.1 GCA_947177105.1 uncultured Lachnospiraceae bacterium
CTGCACCAGCTCGATGGGGTGGGTATAGAGGGTGGGCGGTGTAAACCGCCCGTGGGCCTCGATGGCCTCGATCATATCCTTTTCCTTGTTCACCAGATACTGATAGGCGATCCTGTAGGCCAGCTGGGCGTTCTTCTGCATCCCGTACAGCTTGTGGTCCAGCATGTTGTTGTACACACAGTACAGGCAGAAGTCCAGCAGCCCCGGGACCACCGCCTCGGCCCCCTCGTCCACCAGGAACTGCTCCAGATTGTTGTTGCCCAGGGGGGAGTATTTTACGAAGATCTCCCCCACGATGCCCACCTTCACCTTGTCGGACTGCTCCATGGGGATGGCGGCGAAGTCCTCCAGGATGCGGCGGTAGTTGGCCCTCACCTGCCGGTAATTGGCCTTGACGGCCATCTCCTCCGCCAGCCGGTCCGTCCACCGGTCCGCCAGGGCCTGGGCCTCGCCCCTGTTCACCTCATAGGGCTTGCACTGGTTCACCAGGGTCATGAGCAGGTCCCCGTACAGCACGCCGTACATCATTTTCATAATGACCGGCAGGGTCAGCCGGAACCCCGGGTGCTTCTCCAGCCCCGCCATGGACAGGGAGATGACGGGCACATGGCCCAGCCCCGCCTTTTCCAGGGCCTTCCGCAGCAGGTGGATATAGTTGCTGGCCCGGCACCCGCCGCCGGTCTGGAACAGGATCAGCGCCACCTTGTCCGGGTCGTACTTCCCGCTCTGGAGGGCATCGATGAACTGCCCGATCACCAGGATGGCGGGGTAGCAGGTGTCGTTATGTACGTATTTCAGACCCGTCTCCGCGATCCGGGGCCCGCTGGTCTCCAGCAGTTCCAGCTTGTAGCCGGAACGGCTCATGACTTTTCCAATCATCTTGAAGTGCATGGGCAGCATGTTGGGCACCAGGATGGTGTGGGTCTCTTTCATCTCTTCGGTAAAGACGACATAGCCTTTTTCTTGATCGATCATAAATTCGTAAACTCTCCTGCTTTTAAATCGTGACGGATGATAAGGCAGTCAATATCCAATGCCTGCAAAATATTCAGTTCCCTGACTTTTCTTTCCTCCAGACATTTGATATACCCCTCATACCCGGAAAGCTGATTCCGCTTTCCATATCCTTGGGAGGTATGGTAATCAATTACGGCTTCCAGCCAGTCATTGCCGCGTTCATCCAGCACGCGGTCAACGGTTTCCCTGACGCCGGGCTTGTCGATGTAAACGATAAGGGGATGCAGCGGCCTGATAATTTCCGCTATTTCTGAAATATAGCGCTGGGAAGCGGCGCTGTCCATCCCAAACCGCATCATTGTTTCGCACATCGGGTTCTGCAGGAAAACGCAGTTGAACACATATGTCGTGTTTTTGTCGGATTCATCAACAAAGGAGCGCCATTTTTTAAGTATTTTCTCCCGTTCCGTTTCAAAGTCGGGAAAATCGTAATCGGCATAGTCAGCCGGGTGATCCCGGACGCCTTCGTCAACACAAAGGACCGTTTCCCCTGCTTTACTCAGTTCATCCGCGATGATCGCCGCAGTCGTACTCTTCCCGGTACCAGGAAGTCCCTCTACTATGATTAAATTTGTTTTTATGTGCTCCATGAAACGCCCTTTCCTCAGTTTATGTTCTATTCAATAGGGCCCGGAATATGTGTGTTCACTCTGCGTATGTTCCGCCGGTATTTTCTTTATTAAGCGTTCCCTCAACTTCAATCAATAGGCATTTAACTAATGCTGTACATATAGGGCGGTGTCTCGTCCCTTTAGGAATAATTATAAAATCTCCCTCACATAAATGTGTCAATCCGTCCTCAAATTCAATATCAAATTCGCCCTCAATGCAATAGAACATTTCATCAGAATTTTCGTGTGTATGAAAATCTAAAGTTCTATTCTCAGCCTGCAGTACATTTAACATGTGATCGTTCAGCGTGCCTACTCTTTTATAGCGGAATAGTTCATTGATCGCATTTACATTCTCTTTCAAATTTACCTTTTGTACCATTTTCCCCCTCATTCAAACGCTGATCTGCCGGACAATCAGCCGGCTTTTTCTTGACGGGCCATAACAGGACCAGCCCTACTTATTTTTTGGCGGCATGATACAAAAATTCCGTATCTTCAGGTCCGGATTCTCCATAATACACATCGATTGCATCTGAATTGCACTCCAGAACATAATAGCTGAAAATCACGGTATCATCAGAAAATACCTGTTCCGGATACTTTATGTATATCCTGTTGTTTTCTATGGTTTCTATATTGGAGGAATCGGCTAAAAACCGATAGGAATCTTCTGATTCATAATCGGAAATATCAAATCCACCGGCTGTCTTTTCGATCGTCAGTTTGCCAGTCCCATCATCCGATACATATTCATATTCTCCTACCAGATCTTCAAGCGCAAGGGGCGCATCCTTTGTTGTTTGGCCGCATGACGAAAGCATCAATACTACCGCTAAAACGGCTGCCGCCATTGCTGTTTTGTACATTTCTAAACTCCCTTTCCTCCGCAGCGCCGGTCATCCTGCGCCACGGAAATCAATTTTTGAGGCAGACAGCCACCGGAATGGCAGGATCCGTGTAGGGGCGAGCATTGCTCGCCCGCACGATACTGGG
>CAMWTF010000401.1 GCA_947177105.1 uncultured Lachnospiraceae bacterium
CTCCTCGATGTCCCCAATGGATCCCCGGATATCAGCCACAGACTTCCCGTACTCATTGGCCATTCCTACAAACTCCTGGAAACTCCGGGATACATCCCCCTCCATAAAGCTGATAATATCATCCACACATTCCTGCACATTGGCAATATTGCTGTTGATCTCCTCACAGATGTCCGAAATCTGTCTGGCTGTGGCAGAAGAATTGGAGGCCAGATTGCCTATCTCCTGGGCCACCACCGCAAAGCCCTTTCCCTGTTCCCCAGCCCTTGCGGCCTCGATAGACGCGTTCAGGGAAAGCAGATTGGTCTTGCTGGCAATATCCAGAATCTGTTTGGCCATCTCATTGACGCGGGTCAGGGACTGCAGATTCACCATAGCGGCTTCCATATTGCTGCGGTTCTGCTGGATCTTCACCCCAGCTTCCTGCAATGCGTTTCCCGCCATTCTCTTCATATTCTCCGCTGTCTGGATCAGCTGCCTGCTCTTTTCGTCACCGACCTTCACCTTGTCCGCCACATAGCCCACCAGATCCGAAATCTTCTCGATCTCGCTGACCACATTGCCGATGGCTCCATTGGTGGTGATAATACTGGCCGCCAGCTGCTGGGTGGTGGCGGAATTGTCACCCACATATTCAATCAGAGTGTTGGTGGCATCATTCATGGTACTGGTGGACTGTTCCAGGGAATCCGTGCAGCCCTGGAGAGTGGATACAATACTCCGCAGGCTGTCATACAGGGAATCCATAGCCGAAGCTATCTGGCCTGTCTCACTCTTACCCCCCACATATTTTCCAAGATCCGCCGGGGCATTCAGTTCCAGATTTTTCATGCGCACTATGGATTTTTTTACCACGTCCAGAGGCTTGACACACAGCTTCACGGAGATCCAGGCCAGAACCACAATCAGCACGTAGGCCCCTGCGCAGATCAGCGCCAGGGTATTCCTGCTGGCATAAGCCTCCCGGTAAATCTCACTCTGGCTGTCACTGAGCACCACCGCCCAGCCCCGCTCTCTCATGGCCTGGTACACGGCCAGGCATTTCACGCCCTCTTCAGAAGTATACTCCATATTGCCGCCGGGAGCTCCGCCCCCTGACACCGCAGAGATTACTGCCTGCAGCATCTTATCTTCAATGGGCATAGCCATGCGCTCCTCATCCTCGTCAAAGATATGCACCCCGGTAGCCGTATTGATCATATAATCTCTGGCATCCTCCATGCCCTTGACGCTGAGTCCGTCCAGCAGTCCCTTCAGGCTTTCGGCAAACTGCGCGCCGCCCACATAGCCCAAAATGGTCCTGCCGTCCGTATCGTACACCGGGCAGTACAGGGACAGCGCCAGCTGCTGGGAAGCTGGGGAAATGATAATGCCCGTGTTATAGATGTCACCTGCCGCTGTCATGGCATCCTGCAATTGCTTCAACGGCTCCCCTTCACGGGTGGTGATCCCCACCACAGCCGGGTTGGAATGGGTCAGCACATGGGTGTCCCACTCCGCAATATAGATACCTTCCCAACCTTCCAGCCCGGCATAGAAGTTCTCCGTGTAGCCTTGGGCGGCTTTTACCGCCCGGGCATCCTGGGGCGCTCTCAAAAGCTCCGCCACCACAGGCGCCTTGCTGTAGGCAATCAGCAGCTTTTCCGCCTTATCCACATATTCCTCAATAATCGCCGTCCTGGCTTCCAGCGAGGTCTGCATATTGTCCACCGCCGTATCCCGCATAGACACCATCATGCTGCGGCTGGCCGACAGGTACAGCATAAGGATACATGCTGCCGCCACCACTGCGACAATGGTGGTAATTACCGTACTCATCTTAAGATTTTTCATTGTTCATTTATCCTTTCGTCATTTGCTTTATTAATCATAAAGTGTCGATAGGGGAACTGACAATGATTTATCCTATGGAATAATTGATATATCCTCATATTTTATATTGATGACATGGAAAATCCCAGTTCCTGGTGGAAATATCTGAGAGGCGAGAACGCATAGCGCCGTTTAAATTCCTGAACAGGCAAGAGTTTGGTTCCATTTACATGCAGTACATATTCCTGCACAAAGTCAAAAGCCACCTGCTTAATTTTCTCTATTTGAATCACTGTTTCTCTATATTCATCCTGATCCACAACTGCCTGGCGAGAATCTATGTATTCCGCCTTGCTTACAATTACAATCTTACTATAATCCAAACCTGATTTATGTTTTCGAGATCTTGCGGACTTTCTAAAATGGTAGGCATAGGGATGTGTTATTTCCGTTCTGAATGGAATGCATATAAAATAATCATAGTTTGACTGGAAAAGCAAACAATTATATGCTCGCTCCCTTTTCTGTAAAATCTCAGTATATGGCGGATTGGGATAAGCTATAAAAAACGCATCTGACAGCCTCAGAATCTGGAAGTCATTCTCTGGTAAAGTCATGGACGTCCTCCCTAAAGATAAGATACTGATAAAAAAACGAGAGGCCAAAGACCTCTCGCAGGGTACTTCATCACTCGGTCAATTTTTATTTTACCGTCCTGTCAGAACCGTCACAGGACTCATCACTCGGTCAATTTTTATTTTACCGTCCTGTCAGAACCGTCACAGGACTCA
>CAMWTF010000402.1 GCA_947177105.1 uncultured Lachnospiraceae bacterium
ATATATGGCAGACTGGGGAGACGGACACAGCGCCCTTTATGTATGGCTCCTCATGCCTCTGCTGGCATTTTCCGGCGGTCATGCGGCTTCCCCGTTTTTAAGCCGCCTGCCCCAGGCTGTCGTGTCCATCTTTACTCTCTGGAGCGTATACTGCATAATGACACGCCTTTTTGGCCGCAAGGCCGGTCTGTGGAGCGCCTTTGTCCTTGCAATCTGTCCCTGGCACATCATGATGTCCCGCTGGGGGCTGGATGCCAATCTGGCGCCCGGATTCCTGATTTTCGGCCTGCTTTTTTTCGTCAAAGGACTGGAGCAGAAAAAATTTCTGCTGCTGTCCGGGATATTCTATGGACTGAGTTTATACTCCTACGCCGTTATCTGGCCCATTGTGCCCTTTATGCTTATCCTGCAGATTATATACGCTCTCTATCATAAAAAGCTGCGTTTTGACAGGTGGAGCCTGCTTTCAGCCCTGATCCTTTTTGTTATGGCTCTCCCGCTTTTGCTGTTCATTCTGGTAAACTCAGAAATCCTTCCCGAAATCACTCTTCCATTTATGACTATTCCAAGGATGGGAGGCTACCGGGGAAAGGAAGTCGCCTTTGGCTTATCGGAAATGTGGAGCAATCTGCGCGCCGCCCTGTACCTCCTTTACCGCCAGAATAACGGCAGCCCTTATGACATTCTCCTCCCCTGGGGCCTTTACTATGATCTGGGGCGCGTTTTTACAGTGATCGGTGTTGCCGCTCTGCTGAAACGCCTTGTCTTTAGCTTTTGTCGCAAGACCTTTGCCGGGGAATATTTCCTGTTCGTACAGCTTTGCGGAGGCGCCCTGAACTGTCTCCTGGTCACCGCAAAGCTGCACCAGATCGATTCTCTTTACATACCGCTGGCGCTTGGTCAGGCATACGGCGTATGGATCGTGATAGAGTTTCTGCGCAAAAAACTGCCCTCCGCCCGGAAGGTTTGGAGCAATGCGGCCACCCTGGGAGTGACAGCCGCTTATCTGGTCTGTCTGCTGCTGTTTCAAAGGGATTATTACACCGATTACCGCCAACTTGTGGGGGCCTACTTCGCCGAGGGCCTGAAGGAATGTGTGGATTTTGCCTGGGATCAGTGCGAAGAAAACCATATTGCCAACATAACCGTAGAAAAAGGAGCACAGTGGCCCCGTCTGCTCCTATACACGGAGACCCTGCCCTCCGAATACCTCTCCTCCGTCGTCTATGATGCAGCGCCCGCGCCGGCAAGCTTTGAAACCAGAGGAATCCACATCAATACCAGAATAAATTACGAGAATATCAATCAGGAGAGTGTCTATATCCTATATTTTACGGATGTTCCTGTCTTTGAGGAAGGCTTTACCCTGACCAGGTTCCATGACTGGTATGTGGCTGTTCCTGGAAAGGATGCATCAAAATAGCCTCATGCCATGAATATGTACTAACGAAACAGCCCGCAGGTTTGTCCAAAACCAAACCTGCGGGCCCCTTCTTATAGGTCAAAAAATTTTTACAAAACAACCGCACATCCCCCAGTCCTGATCGGTTAAACATAATGAAAGGCCATTCGTCAGGACGGATGAAGGAACCCTGCGCGCCGAAAAACAGGCTGCGCCGTTTTCCCGTATTATGAGCAAAAGATTTTAGGAGCATGCCCATGGATAAATTCACAGATATAGAAAAGCAATATGACAAAATATACCGTTATTGCTATTTCAAACTGCATAGCCGCGAGGCGGCGGAGGATGTCACCCAGGAAACTTTTCTCCGGTTTATCGCAAACCGCACCTATCGGGACACCGGACAGGCCCTGCAATATCTGTATTCCATCGCCCGCAACCTGTGCATTAACGAGTATCACAGGCCCCAGATTGAGTCCCTGCCCGATGAGGTGGAGGTCCCCTCATCAGAGGATAATCTATTGACAGCCATCTCCCTGCAGGCTGCCCTTTCGGAGTTAGAGCACGAAGAGCGGGAACTGCTGCTGTTACGGTACGCCAATGAAGTGCCTGTCACCGTGATTTGCCGGATGTTTCAGCTGTCCAGATTCGCGGTCTACCGCAAAATATCCAAGGCCCTGCGAAAACTGCAGGAGCGGTTGGAGGACAGCCCGTGACCGCCAGGGCTGACGCAGACTCTGGAACAGCATCTGATTGAGGAGGAATCTATTAGTGAAACGAAAAATCAAGAAATCATTAAAGTACGCTTTTGAAGCGCCCCAGCCCCTTTCAAAGGAATTATTTTTGAAAACCATCCCGCGGCCCAGAAGCAGCCGCCAGGCATTTGTTCTATCTCAGGCAGGCTATATTCCCCTGTGGGTATGGGGGGTATCCTTTGCCACACTGCTGACTGCCATATTCAGCGCACACTTTATGAACAGGAACACACTGGGCATCATCTCCGCCTGCATTCCCTTTGTGGCTTCATCGGCCGTGACGGAAAACGGAAAATCCACGGTTTACAGGATGGCGGAGTTAGAAAAAGCTTCCCTGTTTTCCTTAAAGAGCGTGGTTCTGGCCCGGCTGGGAATCATAGGCGCCTCCCACTTGATCCTGCTGTGCCTGATAAGTCCCCTGGCCAGCTTCGGC
>CAMWTF010000403.1 GCA_947177105.1 uncultured Lachnospiraceae bacterium
TATAAAAAGTGAGGAAATACTATATGGCGCAGAGATTACCGATTCTTTATAATAGCAAGCCGTGCTACGACATCTATATCACTCGGGATTTTTCAGATGTGGCTTCGGAGTTTGCCCCCTTTGTCACCCATGAAAAAAAGGTCTGCATTGTAACGGACTCCAATGTGCGGGGGCTCCATGCGGATGCTCTGAAGGCGGAGCTGGACAAGATTTCCGGAAAGGTGGATATCTATACTTTGCCCGCCGGGGAGGAGCACAAGACCCTGGACAGCATTAAGGGAATCTATACCTTTTTGATTCAGGAAGGCTATGGCCGCAAGGATCTGCTGGTGGCCCTGGGAGGCGGCGTGATCGGCGATATGACAGGCTATGAGGCTGCCACGTACCTGCGGGGTGTGGATTACATACAAGTGCCCACTACCCTGTTGTCCCAGTGCGACAGCAGCATCGGCGGTAAAACGGGGGTGGATTTTGACGGCTACAAAAATATGGTGGGAGCCTTCAAGATGCCCCGGCTGGTATATATGAATATGGACACGCTGCACACCCTGGAAGACCGCCAGTATTTTTCCGGTTTTGGCGAGGTGATGAAGCACGGCCTGATCAAGGATGCCAAGTTCTACACCTGGCTCATCGATCAGATGTACGAGATCTGTGAGAGGGATATAGATGTTCTGGAGGAAATGATTCTGCGCAGCTGCACCGTGAAAAAGCAGGTGGTGGAGAAGGATCCCACGGAACAGGGGGACAGAGCCCTCCTGAATTACGGCCATACCATCGGCCATGCCATTGAGAAGGCCCGGAATTTCCAGCTGCTCCATGGGGAGTGTGTAGCCCTGGGAGCCGTGGCCGCAGCCTATATTTCCTGGAAAAGAGATATGATCTCCATGGACGAGTACTATGAGATCCGTGATATGTTTGTTCCCTTTTATCTGCCCATTACGGTAGAGGATATCGACCCGGAGGAAGTGCTGCGTTTGACCAAGTCCGATAAAAAGGCTCAGGCAGGTACGATTCGCTTTGTTTTGCTGGAACGGATTGGCAAGGCTGTGATCGATACCACCGTGTCGGATGAGGAGATCCTTGCGGCCGTCAGGGAAATCTATTTTGATGAGATGGAAGATTAAGCAATATTGGATGTTGTATATCCAAATACCGATTCGCAGTATCGCAGGCTTGGCTTGTGGTATGCAGAAACGAGGAAGGCGTGAATAAGAAAAAAACATTAATGATATTTTTGGATATATTGCTGGGCATTTTCCTGGTGTGGTTTGACCAATTTACCAAGGGGTTGGCTGTCAGCCGTTTAAAAGGGCAGCCTGCCTATTCCCTGATTGACGGGGTACTGGAGTTGCAGTATCTGGAAAATTACGGCATGGCCTTTGGCATGTTGCAGAACCAGAAAATACTTATACTGTTCATGGACATTATCTTCATGCTGGTGCTTCTCTTTTTTTTGCTGAAGATGCCCGTCACGCCTAAGTTCCGCGTGATACATGTACTGCTGGTATTCATTATCTCCGGGGGGATGGGGAATATGTTGGACCGGCTACGTCTGGACTATGTGGTGGATTTCATTTCCTTTGTGCTGATCAACTATCCCATTTTTAATGTGGCGGATATCTATGTGGTCTGCGCAACCATCGGACTGTTCATAATGTTCCTGTTCGTTCTGAAGGAAAAGGATCTGGAGTTTCTGAACTTTAAACAGAACCGATATCGCAAACCGTAGCAGGAGCAGTGTATGGATGAGTTTCGTTTTCATATTACAGAAGAATATGAGGGGGAGAGAATCGACAAATGTATGGCTATGCTGATGGATTCTCTTTCCCGCAGCTATATTCAGAAGCTGGTAAAGGAGAAGCAGGTACTGGTGAATGGAACGCCTGTTAAGAGCAGCTATCAGGTTCAGGCAGAAGATGAAGTGAGTTTTACACTGCCTCCGTCCCAGGAGCCGGAGATATGCCCGGAGGATATCCCGCTGGATGTTCTGTACGAGGACAGGGATCTGCTGGTGGTCAACAAACCCAAGGGAATGGTGGTACATCCTGCCGCCGGGCATTACAGCGGTACTTTGGTCAACGGTATAATGCATCACTGCGGCAGTGACTTATCCGGCATCAACGGAGTTTTGCGCCCCGGCATTGTCCACCGAATCGATATGGACACCACCGGATCCTTAATTGTCTGTAAGAATGATAAGGCCCATAACAGCATTGCAGTCCAGCTGAAAGAACATTCCATCACCCGGCGTTACCGCGCCCTGTGTCATGGGGTGATAGAGGAGCAGGAAGGGATTGTGGACAGACCCATAGGCCGCCACCCTACCGACCGCAAGAAAATGGCTGTCAATGAGAAAAACGGAAAGTGTGCCGTGACCCATTATCGGGTGCTTCGGCGTTTCCGGGAATATACTTATATAGAGTGTGAGCTGGAGACAGGACGCACCCACCAGATCCGGGTGCATATGGCCAGTATTGGGCATCCGCTTCTGGGGGATACCGTCTATGCCCCGGGCAGAAGATGTCCTTTCTCTCTGAAGGGCCAGACCCTCCATGCCATGACTATCGGCTTTCAACATCCAACT
>CAMWTF010000404.1 GCA_947177105.1 uncultured Lachnospiraceae bacterium
GGGTTCACCGGCCAGCCCAATGTGATCCGCCTGGATTACCTCTTTGCCATAGCTCTCATAGAGGACTTCCCCGTTTATGTAAATTTTTCCCTCCTGATCTATCTGCACCGTCTCCCCCGGCAGGCCGATGATCCGCTTGATATAATAGGTTTTCTCCGCATATTTAAACGGAAACACAATGATATCAAAACGCTCCGGGTCACGGAAACGATATGTGATCTTATCCACAATCAAATTGTCCTCGTCATTCAGGGTGGGCTCCATGCTGGCGCCGTTTACCTCTGTCCTCTGTCCCACAAATGCAATTACCAGATAGGTCAGGCACAGAACTATCAGCAGATAAAGCCCTGTGCTCAATATTTCTCTCAATACTTTTTTCATACCACTCATCCAACCTTTATGTGTTTTCTCTGCATATGCAATGCCTTTTTGCAGGTCATAAACCGGGGGAAACGGGCCTCTCCAGCGTAATCCTGCCCAGTCGGCCGCTGCGGTAATCCTCCATGAGCAGGGACGCGGCTTTCTCCAGATCCAGTTCCTGTCCCCTGCCATAGCACCCTCGGCTTTTCGCAATCTCCGCCAGCACAAAGGGAGGTTCCTCCGTCCCGCAGATGTCATAGCGCTGGGGCAGTGTCTGAGGGTACAGCTGCTGCAGACAATGGATCAGGTCACAGGCCAGTTCGTCCATAATGATCACCTCGTCATTCATGGAACCGATAAAGGCCAGCCGCATACCCACTTGCTGATCTTCAAACTTGGGCCACAGAATACCGGGGGTATCCAGCAATTCCAGCCCCTTGCCCATGCGAATCCACTGTTTTCCCTTGGTCACTCCTGGCTTGTTGCCGGTCTTGGTGCAGGCTTTTCCGGCAAAAGCATTGATAAATGTGGACTTTCCTACATTAGGAATACCCACCACCATGGCCCGGACAGGCCGGTTCACGATTCCCCGCCTGCGATCCCGCTCAATCTTTTCTTTGCACGCCTCCTGAACCAGGCCCTGAATGGACTTTACGCCGCTGCCCGTCTTTGAGTTGACCTCCAGCACATGGGCATTCTGGCTCTCAAAAAAACGAATCCACTGCCTGTTATATACCGGGTCTGCCAGATCCGACTTATTTAGCAGTACAATCCGGGACTTTCCTGCCGCCAGCTTATCAATATCAGGATTGCGGCTGCTTAGGGGAATTCTGGCATCCACCAGTTCTATGATCAGATCTATCAGCTTTATGTTCTCCTGCATCATCCGGACTGCTTTGGTCATATGTCCCGGATACCATTGATAATTCATGTTTCCTTTATCCCCCTTAATGAATCAGCCCCAAGCCTCCTTCATCTCCGCCCAGGTGAAGCCATGCTTCTCCAATGATATCCTGCTCCCTGATCGGACCGATATTGGCGGACCGGCTATCCTCGCTGCTGCCCGGATTATCTCCTATGCAAAAATACTGCCCCTGCTCCATTGTAAGTTCCACACCGGCAATTCCCGCGTCCAGAATCTTTACATCTATCCATGGACTTTCCGTACCGTTGACGTACAACACGCCATTCTGAATCAGTACCGTATCCCCAGGCCCGGCCACCACACGCTTCACGTAATGGTGCGTATTCGCATTTCCGTTGGGCAGAAACACCACCACGTCGCCTGCCTTCGGGGTTGACAGAATATAGCTGAAACGGTTGACATACACCCTCTGTCCGTTATGCAGATCAGGCTCCATAGACGCACCCACTACATTGGTATAGGTACCAAAAAAGTAGGTGAGCACCACTGCGATAAACACAGCTGTCACCATGCCAAACAGCACCACAAAAAATTCCCTGACAGCCAGCGGGCTGATCTTTTTCTTCCGCTTATAAAAGCTCAAACCCTTGTTGCGCGGCACTATCGTTCCTCCCTAAATATAGAATACCCCCCTGCATACCGCAGACTGTGCCTGCGATTTTATCCAAACAGCTATCTCTACGCTATAGTATAACACATTCTCTTGGAATAGAAAAGGACAACTACAAAAAAGTAATTGTCCCATTCCCGCAGATTATCTTACCAGCTCTTTAACCTTGGCCTTCTTACCTACACGGTCTCTCAGGTAGTTCAGCTTGGCACGTCTCACCTTACCTCTTCTGACTACTTCGATCTTCTCTACATTGGGAGAATGCAGCGGCCAGGTCTTCTCAACACCGATACCGTTGGAGGTCTTCCTCACGGTAAAGGTCTCGCGATTGCTTCCGCCCTGTCTCTTCAGGACCACGCCCTCAAATACCTGGATTCTCTCACGGTTGCCCTCTTTGATCTTGCCATATACCTTGACGGTATCGCCCACTGCAAAGTCATCCACGGCTGCTTTCATCTGTTCTGCTTCAATCTCTTTGATAATATCGCTCATCACAAACCTCCTAAAATATACTTGATGTTCTTAATACATTCCGTAACAGAGGACCATCTCATTTTTGCAACGGTAAGATTTTACCATAGTATCGGAAAATATGCAAGTACTTTTGAATCTTTCTTCACATTTTTATCATCACTTAGTTACTTTTCACGGCCTGGGGAAATAGGGCATGATTACAGGGGACTCCTGAGAG
>CAMWTF010000405.1 GCA_947177105.1 uncultured Lachnospiraceae bacterium
GTCGTGGTATACGCCAATCAGTTCGCCGCCGGAAAATGCATCCTCCCGCTGGATGCCCAGAAATTTCTCGATGGTCTTCTGCTTGCAGTTGGGGAGCTTCAGAAACAATCTGTAGTAACTGATCCGTTTGTAGATGGCCAATCCCTCCAACTGATCAAAGTTGTAGGGCAGTAGCAGGTGCTCGCATTTTTGCTGGATAAAAGGCAGATCAAAATTGTTGCCGTTAAAGTGAATCAGATACTTATAGGGGGCGGCAAATTCAAAAAACGCATTCAGAATTTCAAGTTCTTCCACATAGCTTTGGGCAAACCACTGCCGAGTGCGCCAGCAGCCCTCACTGTAATAGGCACAGCCGATCAGGTACAGATAGGATGTGCGGGCGGTAAAGCCGGTGGTCTCTATATCCAAAAACAGGATCTGCTCCAGGGGGGCGAGATTTTCCAGAGGATAATTGACTTTAAGGTTTTCTATAATAGCATCATCTGTCTTCATAGGGCCTCCAAATATTTTTGTTTTTGGTAGTATGTATATCTTAACATAAATTTTGAAAATACTGTAGTATTTTTGTAAAAAAAATAGTATATTAGTATGAGAAACAGATTCGACATATTCTGTCATAAAAAGTCGGAAGGTAGGAAAAAAGCATGCGAAAGTTGACTTTTGTGGGTGGAATACACCCATATGACGGCAAGGACCTGTCCAAGGACAAGCCTATTGTCACCGTGCTGCCCAAGGGCGAACTGGTCTATCCGGTGTCCCAGCATATTGGCGCTCCGGCGACTCCTATTGTGAAAAAGGGGGACCGGGTACTGGTGGGACAGAAGATCGCGGAGCAGTCGGGCTTTGTGTCGGCCCCTGTCTATGCCTCCGTGTCAGGCACGGTCAAGGCCATAGAGCCCAGGCGGGTGGTGACTGGCGACAGCGTCATGAGTATTATTGTGGAAAACGACAACCAGTATGAGGAGTCCCGGATGCAGCCGCCGGGCCCACTTCAGACCCTGAGCCGGGAGCAGATCATCGACTGTATCAAGGAGGCGGGGATCGTGGGTATGGGCGGGGCCGGATTCCCCACCTATGTTAAACTCTCTCCCAAAGAGCCGGAAAAGATTGAATACTGTATTGCCAACTGCGCGGAGTGTGAGCCTTATCTGACCAGCGACTACCGCAGGATGTTAGAGGAGCCGGAGAAGCTTATCGGGGGTCTTAAAATTATTCTGCGTTTGTTCCCTAATGCCAGAGGGATTCTGGCTGTGGAGGACAATAAGCCGGACTGCATTAAGAAATTGCAGGAACTGGTCCGCGGCGAGGAGCGCATCAGTGTCAAGGCCCTGCAGACCAAATACCCCCAGGGGGCGGAGCGCACCCTGATCTATGCTGTCACCGGCAGACAGATCAATTCTTCCATGCTGCCTGCGGACGTGGGCTGCGTAGTAAACAATGTGGACACGGTTGTGGCCATATACCGCGCGGTGACGGAGGGGCGTCCTCTGATAGAGCGTATTGTCACCGTGACAGGAGATGCCATCCAAAATCCCCAGAACTACCGGGTGCGGATTGGCATGAATTACCGGGAACTGGTGGAGGAGGCAGGGGGCTTTGTGGGGAAGCCGGAGAAGATCGTCTGCGGCGGTCCTATGATGGGTTTTGCCATGTTTGACCTGGATGTACCCACCACCAAGACAAGCACGGCACTGTTGTGTCTGTCCCGTGATGAAGTGTCCGCCATGGAGCCCGGCCCCTGCATCAACTGCGGCCGCTGCGTGGAAGTGTGCCCCGGCAGAATTGTGCCCAGCAGACTGGCGGACTATGCGGAGCATTTTGACGAGGAAGCCTTTATCAAAAACAATGGCATGGAGTGCTGTGAATGCGGCTGCTGCAGTTTCATCTGCCCGGCCAAGAGGCCGCTGACCCAGCAGATCAAATCCATGCGGAAAATCCAGCTGGCCAAACGAAAAAAGTAGTATATAATAAACAGTATGATCCCGGAAAGTACACTGATGGATATACGGACGCCGTAAGCGGCCGGATATTCATCACCGAAGTGTGTACATGCAGGGAGCATGCGGAACTCTAATATAGAAAGAGGTAGGAAAGGTGGAGAGAAAACTGAAAGTATCATCCAATCCTCATATCCGTTCCAAGGTGACGACGAACGGTATTATGATGGCTGTGGCGCTCGCCCTGCTGCCTGCCGCCGGATTTGGTATCTACAATTTTGGCATAAGGGCGTTGCTACATATCCTTATCACGGTGGCAGCCACCGTGTTGACGGAATTTTTATTCGGACTGTATAAGAAAAAAATGACCATAACGGACCTGTCGGCGGTGGTGACGGGACTGCTGCTGGCATTGAATCTGCCGGCGGGCGCGCCCCTGTGGATCGGCGCGCTGGGCGGTGTGTTTGCCATTCTGGTGGTAAAAATGCTCTTTGGCGGCCTGGGGCAGAACTTCATGAACCCGGCGCTGGCTGCCAGATGTTTTTTGTTGATTTCTTTTCCAGGTCCAACACTGATGACAAACTTTACCTGTGACGCCTACGCCGGGGCTACCCCTCTTTCGGCGCTGAAGGCGGGGGAGGCCGTGAAT
>CAMWTF010000406.1 GCA_947177105.1 uncultured Lachnospiraceae bacterium
GGTGCAATATCGCAGGCAAAGCCAGCGATATGCATGTAGAGGTAAGTTTGGAAGTAAACTTCCAAATACGCATTAACGCAGTATCGCAGGCTCGGCCTGCGATATGCATAGTAAGGTTGAATGAGCAACATTCAAATATGTATAAAGCAATAACACGGGTGCAGCTGGAGTTTGGCTTAGGCTAAACTCCGGTTGTGCGGGAAAGAGGTATGATGGAAGAGAAAGAGATTTCCCAGGCGGTAATCGGGCGGCTGCCCAGGTATCTGCGATACCTGGGGGATCTGAAGGATGAAGGAATGGAAAGAGTTTCCTCCCAGGAACTCAGTGAACGAATGAAGGTGACAGCCTCACAGATCCGGCAGGACCTGAATAACTTTGGCGGCTTTGGACAGCAGGGGTACGGATACAATGTGGAATATCTGTACCGGGAGATCAGCAGGATACTGGGACTGGACCGAACCCATCGCTTTATAATCATCGGTGCGGGAAATCTGGGGCAGGCGCTGGGAGGATATCTGAATTTTGAGCGCAGGGGGTTTCTCTTCAGCGGGATATTTGACAAAAATCCGGAACTGACGGGGAAGGAAGTCCGTGGAATCCGGGTACAGCCTATGGAGGAGATGGAGCAGTTTATTCGGGACAATGACGTGGACATAGCAGTACTTGCCATCCCCAAGGCCAGCGCTGTGGAGGTGGCGGAGCACTTGGTACAGAACGGCATCAAGGCTATCTGGAATTTTGCCCATGTGGATCTGAATGTACCAGAAGGGATCCAGGTGGAAAATGTACACTTGTCTGACAGCCTGATGAAGTTGTCCTATAATATCAACAGATATCTTCAGGAAAATCGAAAATCTGCCGAATTATAAATCAGCAGACTCATACACAGCGCCGCATGCAAGTGTGCGAAAGGATTCTGGACCTGGTGATGCGCTGGAGAATGCGGAACTTGTAATAAGAAAGGTGGATACGTGGTGGGAGACAAGTCAGAGATTTATGAGCAGGCTCTGGCAGGGAAAAATGTGCCGGTGCTGACTCTGGACAACAAATGGTACAAATTGTTTTCGGATCTGGCCGAATTGCCGAAGATCCAGGCGCAGGAGAAGCGGCTCAATGAACTGGTGCAGCGGCAGGGCCAGCTGAATGTGGACTACAAGAATATCAAGAAGCTGAAAAAGAAGCTGATGGACGAGATTGTTCCCATGGCGAATGAATTGGAACAAAAGTACAGCAAGACATTGGAGAAAAAGCTGGACGATAACAGGCGTCTGATTGAGGAGTGCAACGAAAAACTGGAGGAATGCAAGGACGAATTGCTGGAACTGCCCGAGCAGATCCAGCAGGTGAATCATGCCCTTATGCTGTCCACCATGAAATATTGCTATGAGAGTATGCAGGAGAATACGCAGCAGATTGCGGAGATTGCCCAGTGGGTAAAGTATATCCGCATTGAACTTAAAAAGAATCTGGTCCGCAAGCAGGAGATGGAATACCAGAACCGGCAGATATATTCTTATATGCATGACCTGTTTGGGGCGGATGTCATCGACCTGTTTGATATGCAGCATGATCCCTTGGCAGCCGATCAAAAGAAGGCGGCGGAAGGTGGATCGGGGACAAAGAAAAATAAAGGCTGAGAGAGCCATGGGGGAGGGACTGTTGCATTGTGACGGCCCTCTTGCTTTTTAAGACAAACAGGAAAGAGGAATACTATGAAATATGTGGTAGACGCCCGGGAGATGAAACATTTTGAGGAGACAGTCATAGAAACAATGGGTATGCCGCCTCTGGCGCTGATGGAGAGAGCGGCTCTTGCCGTGGCGGAGGAGATCCGCGCCTATGCTGCTGACCGGCAGCTGCGGACAGAGGAAAAGAGGATCCTGGTGGTGGCAGGCAGCGGCAACAATGGCGCGGACGGTCTGGCTGTGGCCAGAATACTGTCTCTGGAGGACTGGCAGGTGACAGTCTATCAGACGGGCTCTGCCAGGCACAGTACCCGGGAGTGGGAGAGACAGTATAAAATTATCGGTTATTATCCGGTGCGGATGGTCAGCAATTGGCCCCGTGAGGAATATACTATAGTGGTGGATGCCCTTTTCGGCATAGGGCTCTCCCGGCAGATACAGGGAGAATACGCGGAGATTGTCAAGGAGATGAACCGCAGGAAGGGCTTTAAACTGTCCGTGGATGTGCCCAGCGGCATACATGCCTCCACAGGCAGAATCATGGGGGAGGCTGTGAGGGCCGACCTGACTGTGACTTTTGGCTGGGCCAAAAAGGGCCTGCTTTTCTATCCCGGCGCAGAGTATGCCGGGCGGCTGGCCGTCAAGGAGATCGGCATAAATGGGACCTGCTTTGATACCGCTGGGGAAAAGCCCGGGATGTTCTACTACGATGAGCCCGTGAGAAAGCTCCTTCCTCTCAGGCGGGCGGACGGGCACAAGGGAACCTTTGGCAAGGTGTTGTTGATCGCCGGGTTTGACCAGATGCCGGGGGCGGCGGTGCTGGCGGCCAGGGCGGCATACCACGCAGGGGCAGGTATGGTAAAGGTGGTCTGCCCCCAGGAGAACAGAGGTATTCTGCAG
>CAMWTF010000407.1 GCA_947177105.1 uncultured Lachnospiraceae bacterium
ACAAAAGCCAGCAGTACCATGACATACAGTACCACCAGCTTTTTCTGCATCCTGCTGCCAAATCTTTTATCCCGTTTCCGCCTGGCCCGGAGCATCTCTGCCCGGGAGCGCGCAGTTCCTGGTCTCCCGTCCCCCCCGGTTCTCCTTGTCCTGCCTTGCTCTCTCTCTGACATATCACTGTTCCCTCTGTCTAATTGCTTCCGTCCACCTTGCGCACGTAATCCTTCCCCTCGTTGGAATAGGTGATGATCTGCCCCTCCTGGGGATATACCATACCCAGTTCGCCGATGGCCACCCGCTTTACCTCCTCCATATCTATACTGCTGGTGATACGGCTCAATTCCTCGTCATTGGCCACTCTTAGATTGTTCAGTTCCTTCTGCTGGCTGGCGATGCGTTCCGTGGCTGTGGTGATATCGGCCTGCAGCTGGATGTAGTGAATCAGCACATAGCCCGCCACACACATGGCCAGCGCCAGAAAGAGCACATATCCCATACTCATATGCCTTGCCTTGTCCCTGTTTTTCCGGGTGGCATTACTCAGAGCGCGGCGGGGCTGCTGCTCCATCTCCTGCTGTACATTCAGCTTCGGCGCCGCATTGCCATACACATAACTGCCTGTCCGCCCGTCCGAGGGCTGCCTCTTTGCCCGTATATTCTGCTGGGCACCTGTATTTCTATATGCATTTGTAGGTCGATTTCCATAAGATGTCCGTGCCATAAAACATAAAAACCTTTCCTATATTAGTTCTGCATCTCTCCTGTCCGTACACATTTTTCGAGATGCTGTCTATTTTTCTTTTTTCTCAAACACCCGCAGTTTTGCGCTTTTAGAGCGGCTGTTTTCCGCAAGCTCCTCCTGGCCCGGCAGAACCGGTTTTCTTGTAATCACACTGCCCAGAGACTGCCTGCCGCAGACGCACACCGGAAATTCCGGCGGGCAGGTACATGGATTTTCCGCCTTTTTGAAGGCAGTCTTTACTATTCGATCCTCCAGGGAGTGAAAAGTGATAATGCAAAAGCGACCCCCGGGAGCCAGCAGGGCAATCATATCCTCCAGCGTATCTTTCAGCGCCTCCAGTTCATGGTTGCACTCTATACGAATGGCCTGGAAGGTCTTCTTGGAGGGATGTCCGTTTTGCCGCATTTTCGCCGGAATGGCTGCCTTGATCACCTCATTCAGCTGCCCGGTGGTCTCGATGGGCCCCCGCTCCCTGGCCTGCACGATATGCTTGGCAATATTCTTAGCGAAAGTATCCTCCCCGAAGTCCCTGATAATATGAAAAAGCTGCGCTTCGCTGTAGGTATTCACAATATCCCTGGCCGTCAATGCCTGACGCCTGTCCATCCTCATGTCCAGCGGACTGTCATAGCGGTAGGAAAATCCCCTCTCCTGGGTGTCCAGCTGATAGGAGGAAACCCCCAGGTCCAGGAGGATGCCATCCACCTGCCAAACGCCCTGCTCCCCCAGCGCTGCCCTGGCATTGCTGTAATTGCCTCGGATCAGAGTCACTTTGTCCGCAAAGTCCGCCAGACGCCGTCCTGCCGCCGCTATGGCCGCATCGTCCTGGTCTATCCCATAGAGATGACCTTTCTCCAGCCTGCCGCACACCTCCCAGGCATGTCCGCCGCCTCCCAGCGTACCGTCCAGATAAGTTCCGTCCGCTTTGATATTCAGATATTCAATGGTCTCCCGCAGCATGACGGAATAGTGCTTAAACTCCATATAAGTCCTCTGTCCGTTTCCTCTAAATCGTCAGTCCCAGGCTCTCCATGGTGGCGGCAATATCATCCATATCACTGTCCGCATCCATATTCTCCCAGTTCTCCCGGCTCCAGATCTCGATCCGGCTGCCCACACCTACCAGTACCACATCCTTCTCCAGACCTGCAAACTGCCGCAGGTTGGCCGGAAGAAGTATCCTTCCCTGTTTATCCACTTCCACCTGGGCCGCGCCGGCCAGGAAGAATCTTGCAAATTTTCTTGCCTCTTTATTAATCAGCGGCAGTGAGGTCAGCTTCTGTTCAAAAGCGTTCCAATCATCGTTGGCATACACAAATAAGCAGCCATCCATACCCTTTGTCACTACAAATTCATCTCCTAACTGCTCTCTGAACTTGGAGGGAACGATTAACCTGCCTTTCGTATCGACCGTATGATTGTATTCGCTCATAAACATCTGCAATCACCGCCCTTACGCCGGAGAACCGGCCAAAAAGTGATCTGCCACAAAAACGGAAGGTCCCGGCTCTACTTGCCGCCACTTTGATCCACTTGCCTCCACTTTTCACCACTTTCGAATTTATTCTATACTAAAACAAATGATTATGCAAGGAAAATCAGTTTTTTTTCATCAAAAAAAAACGCCTTTCTCTCGGAAAAAAGCGCTTTTTACAACATCTTGTATATTCAATTTTATGAGCCACTAATTATGCTTTTTCGACTTTGGGCGCCTCCTCCACTTGGCCCCCGTCTCCGTCTCCCTTTCCGCTTTTGTACCTTAAGAGTAACCTAATCCCCACATCAGCCACTACTGCCACAGCAAAGAGTATTAT
>CAMWTF010000408.1 GCA_947177105.1 uncultured Lachnospiraceae bacterium
CAGCCCGAAGGGACTTTTTTTATCCAATTCATAACATTAGATTTGTTCATTCCTACCAGCACCGCAGGATCGTGATAGACCCGTGCCGGACATCGAACACATATCGTGAGTTTGTCAACTATAGCTATGCCACGGACAAGGACGGCAACATTTTGAGTGTGCTGCCCGATAAGGATAACCATACTATTGACGCAACCGCTTACGCACTCGACCGCCTGATTTATCGGCGTAATGGAATAACTGCATAATGAAAGGATGAACAACATGGGAACTTTAGAGATTCACTGCCACAACTGCGGGGGTACATATGAAGTGCTGCCGGACTGTATCGTTTCGGCGGACAAGCTGCCCGAATGGCTACACCCATACCGCTGTCCGCACTGCATGGCCCAGGTGAACTCCCGCACATGGGATAAGCTGGTGACGGCCTTCTGGACGCTGTGGGAGGTCAACAAGGAGCTTCAGGAGTGGCATACAGGGTATCAGGATCACCCGCTGCTCCAGGCCGCATACAAATCGGACGGGCCTATTCCACACAAGGACTACAACAACGATCAGGTGTAAAAACACGCGAGGGCCGAGGGCGATATTGCCCCCGGCCCTTTGCTGTTTATGCAGCTTGTGAATAGTCGATAATGGAAACTTCTTGCATCAACTTTTTAGCCGCTTCAATGATGTTTTCCAAGTGCTGGACTACATCGGCGGAATAAATGACCTCATTGCACTCACTGCATTTATAGCAAGGCACATTCCTGACAATGATAAGGCACCCGCTTAAATCCGTCACACTGGTAGTCAATCCCTTTTCTGTGGCCGCGCCGCATACCTGGCATTTCATAGATCAACGCTCCTTCCTGGTTTTGAAATCTGATTCCCAAACGCCGGCGTCTGGATGATAGGCCGTAATGAGATAGATCCATTCGCTGTCATGGCTTGCCACCACATGGATATATTTCCCGTCAATAGCTGCGCCTAAAATCAAGCAGCTGGGGAATGGCTTATCATCCTCATATTGTTTGATGATCTCCCCGGTGTCAATACATCGGATAATGTCATTGACGGATATACCGCGCTCCACCAAGCGGCGGCGGGCGTGTTCTGTAATGGCTATCTGCTCCGCCTTGTTCAGTGTCCGTAACTGTTCAATATCTATCACTTACTGGCCTCCTTTTGCCGCTCCACTGTTTCCGATATGGCGCGTGTAACAAACTGTGGCAAGCCCTCTCCTGCGGCCTCTGCGGCCTCCTGGGCGGCTTTGAGAGTATCGGGGAGCAGAGATACCGCCCCGGTCTCCTGGGGGCCTCCTGCGTCCCGCTCGATGGCCTCCTGGATGGTACGGGTTATAAAACCGTTGACGCTTTCACCCCTGGCGCTGGCGTGGGCCTGAAATACACCCCTGTACCCTTTGGGTACAGTAATTTCTATGCGGTCGTAGTTGTTTTTCTTGTACTTATTCACCGCACGTTGATTGGCTTTAGATACGGCCATAGCCTTTCTCCTTTCCGGGGGAGGCCCTGGATATTGGGCATTCTTCTCCACCTTTATCATAATTATACCACAGAAGTCTATTTCCGGCAATATGCAAAATAGATAAAAATATTGCCGGAAATATGATATTATAATCATGTCAGGAGGGAACAGGAGAGCCGCCGAAAGCACGGCCCGGAAGGGCAAACGATGTAGGCGCGAAGATCGGCAAGGGGGCGCAAGAGAAGCCGCCGCAAACTACCGAAGCTCTCCCGAACCTCAGGGTAGGGAAATGCATTCCCCATTAGGCCAGAAGGCGCGAACGGACTCACGTCCCGGACCCACATCAAAATCGAAAAGGAGAACAGACCATGAGTATCACCGAACTGGACAGCACCGCCCACGATCTTATGAGCGTCCGGCAGATGATCGAACAGCTCCAGGCAGAGGCGGAGGCCCTGACCGACAAGCTCAAGGCCGCTATGGTAGACCAGGGGACGGAAGTCCTCCAGGGGGACGGCTGGAAAGCCAGCTGGAAGAACGTCAGCAGCAGCCGGTTTGACAGCAAGGCTTTCAAGGCTGACCACGCCGACCTGTACGGCCAGTATAGCAAGGCCACCACGACCACCCGCTTTGTCCTCAGCGTATGAGAAAGGCCCCTATCCCACCCGCCGACCAAAGCAAAGGGATAAGAGCCGCAACCAAAACCACGGGGGCCCTGGTGCCTTTAGTGTACCACGGCCCCCGGTGAAATACAAGGAGAATTTTAATCTTGAATACATCATTATTGGATAATATCAACCGGACCTGTGAGGGGAGCATCTGCTACGGCATCCCGCCGCAGGAGGTCGTATCCACCGGTATTCCTCAACTTGACACCGTGACCGGCGGCATCCCGCGTGGCAGGGTTGTGGAAATCTACGGGAATGAGTGTAGCGGAAAGAACGCCCTTGCTCTGCATCTGGCCCAGCAGACCGGCGGGCCGGTCCTTTATGCCGATGCGGACCGCGGCCTGAGCCCGTACATCCTAAGAACCTGTATTCACAAGCGGATAAAGCAGTGGTAAAATAGGATATATGGAA
>CAMWTF010000409.1 GCA_947177105.1 uncultured Lachnospiraceae bacterium
GGGATAGACACCCTCACCACCCCTGCTGAATA
Organism: uncultured Lachnospiraceae bacterium; assembly: GCA_947177105.1. GTDB lineage: Bacteria > Bacillota > Clostridia > Lachnospirales > Lachnospiraceae > Acetatifactor. The sequence goes on from CAMWTF010000409.1 coordinate 33, forward strand.
GCACAAATACTATGCTGTGACTCTTTTGTATTTATTTTGATTAAGAAGTCTTTTACAGTTTATAACTCCAGGCGCGGGATCATATCGAGAGATCAGACCTTACTCTTCCCTGCATATCCGGAGTATAACTCGAAGCTGTATATTTATTCAAATATGAATTATCAGCCAACATAAATATTAAAAAATACTAAAATCCAATTTTTTTCTTGCAATTTACACCTCCTTCATGCTAAACTGTTAATATATTCCGTTGCCCGTCATCAGCCGCAGGACACTCTTATTCGGAAGCGGCAGCCTCATGACAGCAAGTGTCTGCCATACTTTCGGCCATCATCTATAACCGTATGGCCCTTCAAGCTATGGAAAGCAAGGCCCTCATAGCGACTTCCCATCATATGATGCCCTCCCGGCGGCGGGCGGCAAGATCATCCATATTATGAAAGGCAGAGCTTTCATAATATTTCCTTTGCATATCGCAGATCCGCCTGCGGTATCGCCCTAATCGGGAATCACACAACAGGACGGCTTTACTCCGTCCATTTCAGAAAGGAGGATCCCTTATGGATAATAACAGTTACAGCGAAATTACACCCGAAATATTAAAACTTGCCGCCATGTCAGAAAAGGCCGGCATCATTGATACAGAGCTTTTTACCAAGTATGAGGTAAAGCGGGGCCTGAGAGATTTGAACGGAAAGGGTGTGCTGGCCGGGCTTACCAATATCTCCGATGTGCGTGCCACCAAGACCGAGAACGGTGTACAGGTGCCGGATCACGGCCGTCTGTTCTACCGGGGCTATGACGTGAAGGAGCTGGTGGGAGGACTGCCGAAGGATGAGGCATTCGGCTTCGAGGAGGCCACCTATCTGCTGCTGTTTGACAAGCTGCCCAACCACCAGGAGCTGGAGAGCTTCAAACAGATGCTGGCCGGATACCGCACCCTGCCCACCAGCTTTGTGCGGGATATCATTATGAAGGCTCCCAGCAAGGACATGATGAACACTCTGGCCCGCAGCGTGTTGACGCTGTACTCTTACGACGACCGGGCGGACGATACTTCCCTGCCCAATGTGCTGCGCCAGTGCCTGCAGCTTATCAGCCTGTTCCCGCTGCTGAGCATCTACGGCTATCAGGCTTACAGCCATTATCACGACGGCAACAGCCTGTACATTCATCAGCCGGTGGCGGAAATGTCCACCGCCGAGAATATTTTACATATCCTGCGCCCGGACAGCGCTTATACGCCGCTGGAGGCCAAGATACTGGACATTGCGTTGATTCTGCACATGGAGCACGGCGGCGGCAACAACTCCTCTTTCACCACACATGTGGTAACCTCCTCGCTGACGGACACCTACTCCACCATCGCCGCAGCCATCGGATCCCTGAAGGGTCCCCGCCACGGCGGCGCCAATATCAAGGTGGTAAAGATGTTTGAGGAGATGAAGCAGGTGGTAAAGGACTGGACCGATGAGGATGAAGTAACCGTCTACTTAAAGCGGCTGCTCCACAAAGAAGCCTTTGACCACGCAGGTCTGATCTATGGCGTGGGTCATGCGGTATATTCCAAGTCCGACCCTCGTGCCGTAGTATTTAAAGGCTTCGTGGAAAAGCTGTCCCAGGAGAAGGGTCTGGAGAAAGAATTTGCCCTCTACTCCCTGGTAGAGCGGCTTGCTCCCCGGATCATCGAGAAAGAGCGCCAGATGTACAAGGGTGTCAGCGTCAACGTGGACTTCTACTCCGGCTTCGTGTATGACATGCTGGGGCTGCCTCTGGAACTGTACACTCCCATCTTCGCCATCGCCCGAATTTCCGGCTGGAGCGCCCACCGGCTGGAGGAGCTTGCCAACAACGGCAAGATCATCCGCCCCGCCTACAAGTCCATCGGAGAGGACCGGGTATATGTGCCTATGGAGAACAGATAATATTTGCGCAGCAAAAAGTGCCGCAAAGCAGGTTTTCAACTTGTCTTGCGGCACTTTCAGTGTGCCTACACATAGTACTGGGCCTGGGCGTTCCACATCTCATAGTATTTGCCCGTCTGGTCCCGCACCAGCTGTTCATGGGTTCCCTGCTGGATCAGCCTGCCTTCATGAAACACAACAATCTTGTCACAGAACCGACAGGAGGACAGCCTGTGGGAGATATAAATGGCAGTCTTGTCCTCTACAATCATATCATTGTCTAAAATACAATCCCGTATTTGATATTTCTTTGTTCCTTTTTTACAACAGATAAAATTGTACACAAAATATATTCATCTGAATTTTTAAAGGATAATATTAAAATTTTACCCACATATGTCACCTTCTTATCATACCTCTAAAAGTTCTTTGACACAAGAATATATATCTGCATCTATTCCTAAAGACTGATCCTTTATTTCTGTTGGCACTGATACTTCGCCCTTATTGATACAAATATATTCAGCATTTCTGTTTCTTGCGGTCATCTGCCAAAAAGGATATTTGATAATTGCAGGTGTATTATAGCCAA
>CAMWTF010000410.1 GCA_947177105.1 uncultured Lachnospiraceae bacterium
AACCCACGTATCCAGCTTGGAAGGCTGGTGTTCTACCATTGAACTACACCCGCATGGAAAACGGCAACTACTTATCTGTCACAACATTGGTTATTTTACATGTCCAGACCGGGATTGTCAATAGTTTTTTGAAATTTTTTGAAATATTTCTTAAGGGTACATGCTTTGTTAGCCCACTTTCAGTTCCAGGTCCGACACCACCCTGTTTTTGCCGTTGCGCTTTCCGTAATACAGGTTATCATCCGCGTGGGTAATAGTGCGGTCAATAGAGTTGCCGCCCTGGTGCAGGGCCACGCCAATGGTGATGGAACAGTGTATGGTCTGTCCTTTTACACCGAAAGCAAAGCTGCACACCTCCTGCCGGATGTCTTCCGCAATCCGGCGGGCCTGCTCCACATCCCCCCGAATGATCAGCAGCATCTCTTCGCCTCCCCAGCGACAGGCATGTCCCTGCGCTCCCACATGTTCCTTCGCTATCCGCGCGACCTCCCGCAGTACCAAATCTCCGGCGTCATGACCGTAAGTGTCATTGATCTTCTTAAAATCATCTATGTCACACATGACCAGACAAAAAGGGACTTCCTCCCGGGAATTTTGTGCGTCATTCAGGAAATTGTGCATACTGCGGCGATTATACAAACCTGTCAGCGGGTCTATATTGGCCATGGTATCTAATATGGCGTTCTGCTTCTGTAACTGGTTGGTGGCCGTCTGCATCTCTATGAGGAAAATTGCGGTGACCATGAACAGGAAACCGAAATTACAAAAAGCATTGAAAATATAGACTCCAAGCTCCACACACTCCGGGATATCCAGCTGATAGACAGGACCAAGAAAAGACGAAAGCAGCCTACAGCTGACAAAAGCCCCGAAGGCAACCAGGCCCAGTATGGTAGCAATAGTATACCTGCGCCTGTCTTCAATCAGAGCATGGCACATATAATACCCAAATGGAACCAAGGCGATCACATATTGTAGAAATCCAAACCGCCAGCCGATGCAGATGGTGGCGGCAAAGGACTGTACAATAATCTCCAGATAAGTGGCGTAGAACACTCCCCGCATGTCCCCGTCGTGGCGGATCGCCACAAGACAGATTATATAAATAATAACACTGCCAATATTTATAAGCGCCATAGGAAGAACCTGAAGAAAACTAAAGAGAGCCACCAGGCATACATGAACCATGCCGATGGCGCTGATAATCAGGCTGTATTTAAATTTTGCCGATTCCGCTCCTCGCTTCAATATGTTTTTTATGAGGTTAACAATCATCATAGGAGTACACCTTCTAAAACATTTGTTCTGGCTTCTCTGCCAAACCGCAAAATATATTAGAATTATAAAACAAATTCTCCATTTTGTAAATCAAAACCTTTATTTTGACTACCCGTTTTCCGCTATCCGTAATACCATTCCAGCAATAGCTGCACCACTCTGTTGTAACTGAGCACTCCGTCGCTGACACCAAAAGCCTTCAGGCTGGTGTCCCGCAGCACGTCCGACACCTGGTCCACCGTCTCCGTGTCGATAAGGGCCTTGCCGTTGATCCGCTCCCACTCTCGTTCTGTCACAAATATATTGTCCGCCTGCACCAGAGGCGATATCCGGGGCTGGGCGAGATATGCTTCCCGGTCTCCTCCCACGGCTTTGTAAAAGTCGTTGTCCAGATAATTCAGCACCGACAGATACCCGCTGTACTCAAACATGGTATCCCCGGACTGGATACAGGCCAGAAAACTGATAAAGTTGGCCTCATCCTCATAGATATAGCCCCGCAGGTGGGCCAGTTCGTGGCAGAAGGTATCCGGCTTATTCATAATATACATCACATTGTTATAGTTTGCCTCCATGGAAAAAGGAAAATAATAGCCCTGCATATGCTGCTGGCAAAAGAAATCAGACGCCGTAAAGGGCTTGGGATGGGGGTAATATCCGTCCAGCTGCTCATAGCTTTGCCCCAGCTGCCGCATGGCGCGGATGGCAGCCTCCTGCATATCACGGGTGTTTCCGCTGTATACGGCAGCGCCTTCACCGTCCCGCTCTATCTCCTGGGCTAGGGCATTACATCGCTCTACCACCAGATTGCGCAGTTCAATAAGTTCATCTAATGTATGTGTTTTTCTGGCATTGGGAAAGTACTGTTCCGAGAAGGTACTGGCTTGATATAGCAAAGAACAATTCAGCGTCATGACGGTACATACAGAGAGCAGCGTCCAGGCAAAAAAGATATAGTAGCGCCTTATCCAAACAGGACATTGGGGGAATATCACTGCCTTGCGGGCCCTGGCGGCCAGCGCCGTCACTCCCCGGACCAACAGCGCCAATCCAAGCATCAGAGCCACATACACCACGGCAACGCCGAGGGCCAGCATCCATTCACCCACAGAAAAGGGAAAAATATCCATCAATCGACCATAAGTGTTTACCCAGATGGGAAAAACATGCCGGATATACCAGTCCCCCAACCCCGGAATCACCCCCGCCGCCAGATTAACCAGCACCACCAGCAG
>CAMWTF010000411.1 GCA_947177105.1 uncultured Lachnospiraceae bacterium
CCCCCAGGGCCTCCACTATCGGGGCCGCCTCTGCGTCCACCTCCACAGTCACATTGTTCACCGTGAGCACATAGCCCCTGGATGCCACGGTCTCCGCCTGAGGCGCCTGGGCCGTTGTTCCTTCCTGCGCTCCGGCAGATTCCTCGGAGCGGCTGCCGGTGGTCACATTCACCACATCCCCGCCGATTACCTTTTCGCTGTCTCCACATCCTGCCAGCAGCAATCCCGCTGCCATTGTCATCGCCAATATCTTCTTCCTCATATCCACTGCCTCCTATTTAAAGTTCCGCATATTCCCTACCGATGCACATCCCGGTGATCAATATATGGCCGCTTGGGCGTCCCTATACTGCCTTTCCTTTTCCTGCTCGTATGCCTCTATCTTCCCGTCCCACACCTGGGCCAGATGCTCCTCGCCCCGGCGGTCCGGCAGACCTGCCTCCTGCCGCAGCGCTTCCCCCAGATATCCGGTGATCTTTTCCGCGCCGGACAGGTTCAGATGTAATCCCGCATCGTAGGTGTCCGTGGTAAAGTCCAGTCCCGTCTCCTCCACAAGCTCCAGAAAATTGATATACAGCAGATCATTTTCCGCCGCATAGCCCTGGATCTGCTCCTCCCACTGGTCATACCAGTAAGGATAGAGGCTGGGGGCTTTCACCAGAATCAACTGGATATCATTTTCCCGGCACAATGCGGTTATCCTGTCCATATAAGCCCAGGCGTTCTCTCCAAACCTGTAATCCGCCAGTATCCTGCCCTCCGGCACATTCTCCGCCGGTTTCACGTCCACCCGCATATAGTAGCCATTGTGGGAAACCTTGGGACTGCTGAACATATAGCGCACATCCTCCGCTCCCAACTCACTCCACCTGGAATGATAGCGCAGCAGGGGGAAAACATAGTCCAGAAAATGCTCCTCCTGTGTCATGGAGGCCCGGATGGCGTCCGCCTTGGACCGGGACCACCTCATGCCCTCCAGTGTCATTCGATTGTAAGCCTCCCGCTGGGGCTCATTATACTGCATGGCCAGCACATTAAAGATCACCGCCTGGGGCTTTTCATACCGCAGCGTGTCTTCCAGCAGATAGTAGGACTGCCAGATCAGCTGCTGGGCACTGCCCCGGATATAGCTGTTGATGCCGTAATCCCGCCACAGCACCGCAGGGGAAAAATTCTCGTAAACCTCGCAGTCCCCGATAAAGATCACATCGTGGTCTTTTTCCTCCCCATAGTACTCCGCTATCAGCGCGCCCTCCACCACGTCCGCCGCGTATTTGGGCATCAGTAGCCGCTGCAGAAGGTATAGGCTCGCCAGTACAATCACCGCTGTACCCATAAACTTCCATATCTTTTTCAAAATATTCCTCTTTCCCGCATACCCTGCCTCAAAACTGATTATAGATAAACTGGCTGGCGTCATACCCGATGCCATAGGCCCCTGCCAGCAGAACCGCCAGGAACAGGCCGTACCAGATAAGAAACCGCACCAGATAGGGCTTCGCGGCGATCCTGTCCCGGACGCTGCCGCTCCTCTGCGCCAGGCTCACCGCCGCCAGCAATACCAGGCCCACCAGCAGCACCCCGTAATCCACCACGCCAAGCCCGATGCCCAGCAGCGATCCGTCCCATAGGATATGCCAGTTGTGTTCCGTGAACAGAGTGCCGAACATCCGAAAAGTCAGCGGCACATCCCGGTAACAGTCAAAGGTGCGCAGGCAGCTCATCACAAAAATGGTGCGCAGCACCTGGAACAGCTTATACCACCCTCTGCCCTGCACGTCAAAGCGTCCGTGAAAGCGGGCATACAGCGGCTCCAGTTCCTGAGAGACCATAAGGACCACCCAGTTGCCCAGTCCCCAGACCACAAAATTCCAGCTTGCGCCGTGCCAGATACCGGTGGCCAGCCAGACCGCGAAGGAGGAGAGATAGATCGGTATCCTCTTGCCGATATTTTCCCCCAGATGGGTTCTTGCGAACTTGGAGAGCTTCAGCATGGGCTTACAGACGGATATGGGGTAAAAAATATAGTCCGTGAACCAGGTTCCCATTGTGATGTGCCATCTGCGCCAGTACTCCTTGACAGACTTGGAGAAATAGGGACGGTTGAAGTTCTCCTTCACCTTGATCCCCAGAGCCTGCGCAATGCCTATGGTGATATCAATGCCCCCGGTGAAGTCTGCGTACAGTTCCAGGGCATAGAACATCATGCCCACGAACACATAGGCTCCCCGGTATGTCTCCGCGCCGCGGATGATGGTGTTGACCCCCGTCAAAATCCGGTCGGCGATCACCATTTTCTTAAAATAGCCCCACAGAATCCTCTCCAGCCCATAGCAGAACTTTTTGGCGTCGAAAACATGCTCCTCATAGAGGCTCTGGGCCAGATCGCCGAAACGGCTGATAGGCCCCTGTATCAGCTGGGGGAAAAAGGACACAAACAGGGCCAGCTTAAAGGGATTTTTCTCCGCCGCCACTGTGCCCCTGTATACGTCAATCAGATATCCCAGGG
>CAMWTF010000412.1 GCA_947177105.1 uncultured Lachnospiraceae bacterium
ATCTCAAACAGATCCAGGGAATCCGCATTCAGATCATCCTTGAAACTGGTGGCCTCCGTGATGTCCATGCCATCCGCGTTCAACTTTTCCTCAATGATTTCCTTCACTTTTTCAAACATGACTTCTTCTCCTTCTCATCTTTTCTTTTCATGGTTTTCCATACTACATAAAATAGTTTGTTACTCTATTTGTTTGAGTATCAAATATTTTGACCGTCAAACTATTTCAACAGGATAATACTACCAGAAAAAATAAATGTCAATATGCTTTTTAAAAGATTTTCCGGCAACAAAAAAAGAGGGCGGACCTGCATATAAGTCCGCCCTCCCGCTGTTCGGGATTTATATCTTTTTCCAGCCAAAAAGTGTCTTTTTAAAGTGCTTCTTATGTTCTGTCACCGCCGGATCCTGGGAAAATTTGTTCCAATACTCCATGCCCTTTCCTATATCCACCGGCACACCCAGGCCGTAGGCATAGATTTCTCCCAGACCAATGCAGGACAGACGCGCGTCGGGGCAGTTCTCCAACAGTTCCTTGGCCCGGGCATAGTTCTGGGGCACACCCAGACCATGCAGGTAACAGGTGCCCAACATATCGCTGCACCAGTTATTGATTTCAATGGCCTTTAGGAAACACTGGGCCGCTGCCTGGTAATTTACCTCCAGGCCGTCCCCTCCTTTAAAATAGATTTCGCCCAGAAGGTTGTAAGAACCCACAGCCTCCGAATCCATCTGAATAGCTTTCTCAAAATATTCCTTGGCAATGTTCAGGTTCTGCACGGTCTTGCTGCGATAGCTGTACATCCTGCCCATTTCATAGTAGCCGTTGGAATTTCCGTGCTCCGCCGCGCTCTTAAAAAGCTCCATGGCTTTGGTGGGCTGTGTGTCCACATACCGTTGTCCCACCTTAACTTCGTATGCGCCGATACCCAGCTCTGCGCCGCGCTCCTCCAGACGCCGGGCACGTTCCTTGTCCACAGGCATACCATAGTCCCCGGAGGTGAGAATGTCAATCAGGTTGCCCAGGCCCATGGCCATGCCCTGGGCCAGAATTTCCTCATAGATCTGTATGGCTTTGCGCTGCAGGGAGCAGACATCCATAGCACCATTGATTTTCAAGCCCGCCAACTCCACTGCGTCCCCATAATAATAGGCGTTGGCAACCATGTATTTGCAGAAAATCTGGCCGCCCCTGGCCATCTCCACCACTTTATCCCAGATCTCCCTCTTGGAGGTGTAGGGTTCATGTACGAAGGAGCCGCAGCGGGGCTTGAAGCCGCCTACCCGCATGGCCCCCATCATCCCCACCGCGCTGCCCAGTTCGATGGACTTGTTGTACCACTCCTCCGCCTTATCATCGTCGCTCTCAAAGCCAAAGCCCGGATCCACATAGCAGGGACCGCTATAGCACCTGGCCAGGAAATAGCAGGCGTCGCCATTGCCCTCCTGGGCCGCCTCCTGCAATCCCCGCAGGGCCTGCTCACCGTTGCCGGATCTGGGATTCACCCAGATATTCTGAATGGCATACTCCACTCTGCTGTCAAAAACTTCGCTCATGCTTTTCCACTCCTTTTTATTATAATGCAATAAGCCCCCTACAGCGGCACGGACACAATCCCTTCCTCACATCCAAAATTCCGCCAAGTAATGCGGATGCCAGTCCAGAGGCGTTCACTATTACTTTATTTATACTATATACCTCTTTTTGCCTCAGATCAAGAAAAGGTCATTTTGAGATGACTTTTTCCTGAGAATTAATCATCCCAAAATGACTTTTCTGCGATTTCTGTCTATTTGTTCCTGCGGAACTGCACCGGGGTCATGCCGTAGGCTTTCTTAAACAGCCTGTTAAAATGTTCCACGGTCTCATAGCCCACCTCCGCCGCGATGGATTCCACTGTGCGGTTCGTCTCCTTCAGCATGGTGCGGGCCCGCTTCATCCGGGCCGCTTTCACCGCCTCCTGGAAAGTCGTCCCTGTGTGCTCCCGGATGTACTTGGACACATAGGGCTTAGACAGATGGAAAACCTGGGACATTTCCTCCAGAGTCACATCCTGGCTGTGGTCCTGGATATATTTCATCATCTCCATGATCCGCTCCTGGCGCCCCTGGGTCATGTTGGCGGCTTTGGCCAGTTTATTCACCGCCACCACCAGGGCAGCAATGGAACTCTTGATGATATCGCCGTCGATGCCCACGCCCCACTGGAAGCCGCCGTTTTGCAGCACACCCACATAGGAGGCCGCCTTGGAGGAAGAGCCTCTGGAAACCGCGTGTTCCTCGTACACGGAGAGTTCATAGGAGATACCGAAAAACAGCTTCAGCGCATTGCTGACAGCGTCCAGACGACCGTTGCCGTCGGCCTCAATCACCCGCTTTTCTTTACCCTGCTGAATGGTCACGCTGGCCACAATTCCCTCCGGCACCTGCTTGAAATGGCACTCCGTAACGTCAAATACCTCTCTGGGTTTGATGTAGGTATCCTCAAATATCCTGTACACATCTGCCGG
>CAMWTF010000413.1 GCA_947177105.1 uncultured Lachnospiraceae bacterium
CATAGCCGCCAGCGGTGTTCAGATTATTCTGTTTATCGCGGCGCTGCAGCCCCCCCTTCCGGTTCCATGTACGAGGTGGCAAAGATTGAGGGCGCAACGGGATATGAGACCTTCTGGAGAGTAACGTTCCCCATGGTTATGCCCCATATCATAACCTGTGTGGTGTACACCATCGTGGACAGCTTTACTGAGAGTGAGGTTGTGGATCTGGCTTACTCCGTGGCCTTCGATGAGTTCAATTATGGTTTGAGTTCTGTGTTTAGCTTGATATCTACTGTTATAACATGTGTCATTTTGGTTATAGTCTGTGGGGCGATTCAGAAGCGGACATTCTACTACAACTAAGGAAAGGAGAGGAATCAAATGGGTAAGAGTACCACAGCAAACGCTGTAAAAGACTATTATGCAAAAGCACAGGCAATCATAAATGACCCGGATCAGGGAAAGCGATTTGTCAACAATGTGAAAAACTTTTTGATAATGCTTGTCAAGATCGCCATTCTGGTTGGCGTGGGATATGTTATTCTCGCTCCGGTCATCGGTATGTTTGTGAATTCGATCTCCTCCAACAGGGATGCATACAACCCTATGGTTTATGTACTGCCGGAGTCGCCCACATTGGAGAGATACCGTCTGGCCATCGCCAGAATGGAGTATCTGCCGACTTTGCTTCGGAATCTTCTGTACACCGGGGCGCTGACTCTGCTGCAGCTCCTGATCTGTTCCATGGTAGGCTATGGTTTTGCCAGATTTAAGTTCCCGTTTAAGAACTTTCTCTTTGGATGTGTAGTGGTGATGATTGTCATTCCTACCCACACCATTATGCTTCCGCTGTACATGACCTTCAGGGAGTTTGATCCGCTGGGCATTGTCTCCCTGATTACCGGCAGTTCCATCAATCTGATGGGCACCACCATACCCATGTATATCATGACACTGCTGGGCTGCGGTGTGCGTTCGGGACTGTATATTTACATATTCAACCAGTTCTTCCGGGGACTTCCTAAAGAAATCGAGGAAGCGGCGCTGGTGGACGGATGCGGAGTGTGGTATACTTATTTTAGAATAATGCTGGTAAATGCAATGCCCTCTGTCATAACGGTGGCGGTGTTTTCCATTGTTTGGCAGTTTAATGATACTTTTTACGCAAAGTTATTTCTGATTAGCGATAACGTGGTAATCAGTAAGCGGCTGGAAGGTTTAAGACCCCTGATTGCAAATGTGGATCAGATTCTGGACCCTACCATACAGCAGCTCTACGAAGATGCGGGTGTGCTTTTGATTGTTGCCCCCATATTGATTATTTATATTATCCTACAGAAGAACTTTATAGAAGGTGTGGAGCGGAGCGGTATTGTTGGCTAAACTCTTCATCATCCACCATCAACTTTCAAATACAAAAAAGGAGGATTGAAAAAGTTGAAAAACAAAAAATTATTAGCAAGTCTCCTGGCTGGCGCAATGGTACTTTCCCTTGCGGCCTGCGGAGAAGAGCCGTCAGGCGGTTCTGTGGAGGAATCCACTCCCGAAGTGCAGCAGTCCACAGATGTGGAGTCTGCAGCCGAGCCCACCGCCGAGCCCGCTCCTGAAGCTGCTCCCGCAAGCATTGATTTTGAGGACGGCAATATGGGATTTGTGGCGCCCTACATGCAGATGGCAAACGCGGCGGACATTGAACTGGCAGTTGTGGACTACAACGGCAGCAAGGCTCTGGAGGTAAAGAATCTGTCCGGGGACGTTCCCTATGTGGCGATTGACGCCACCAGTCTGCTGGGCGCGGATGTGGCAAAGGTGGCAAGCATGGAGGCCGATGTGGCCGTCACCTATGAAAACGGCACATTCAATGCCGTAGAAGGCAGAATCCTAGCATGGAGCGGCGAGGATCGCAACGAGACCTATGACGGCTGGTCCGTGTATCTGGAGTCTAAGAACCCCAACACGGCTGTGGCAAAGTTGGACGAAGGGGAAGAGTTTGTGGCGGATGCCGGCAATATCTTCATTCTGAACCTGACCACTGACAATGGTAAAAATGACGGTAACGGCAATGCCACCATGTACATTGACAATATTCGTTTCCTGGATGCTTCCGGCAATCTGCTGACCGCGGATACCACAGTGGCATTCGTCGCGCCGGAAGGCTTTGAGAGCAGCGGTGTGGATATGTCCAATCTGGCAGCGCTTACGGATGCCGTGAACTTTGAAGGATTTGCAACCAGCGCAGGCGGCTGGGCACAGGCAGGCTTTACCATGCCTCAGGAGATTATTGACGCACTGGTACCCGGATCTGTAGTAGAGATTAGCTACAGCAGTGAAAACGGTGATATGTGGATTGTCATGAACGAGGCGGCGGCAGGCTGGATGAGAGTAGGCCAGCCCGGCGGCGATGGAACTCCCGCATATTATAACAATTCCAAGAACGTTGCGCAGATTACTTATGAGCAGTTGGCAGCACTGTGCGGCGATGATGTATCCACCTGGGGAAGCACCATGCAGTGTGAGGCATCCGG